>DATFCQ010000133.1:0-27701 GCA_035252905.1 Allostellaceae bacterium
GAGTTTGCCGTCATCCGCTCGCTGCTCTCGACTGCCAGAAAACAGGGTTGGGATCTCCTCCACACCCTGACCAGCGATCCCATGCACCTGATCGCAGACCTTCGGCTTGAGTAACCGCTCACAGAACCTGGGCAGTAACCATAAATCAAGATAAACGCACCAAAATCGGAGCCTTGAAAACAAAGGGCTTTTCTGGTGCGGAATTCCGGTGCAGAAAGAACCCATGATTTACGGCTATGCGCGGGTATCCACGGACGGGCAGAGCGAGGCGGCGCAAGTCGCGGCGTTGCGCCGGCACGGAGCCGGCAAGGTGTTCCGTGAAGTGGCGCAGGGCGACAAGACCTACCGGGCGCAGCTTCGCCGCTTGCTCGACCAGCTCGACGCCGGCGACGTGCTGATGGTGACGCGGCTCGACCGCCTGGCGCGATCGATACGCGACCTGTTGAACACGCTCGCGGCGATCGCCGATCGCAAAGCCGGTTTCCGATCGCTGGCCGACACATGGGCGGATACCACGGCGCCGCACGGGCGGTTGATGCTGACCATCTTGGGCGGGCTGGCCGAGTTCGAGAAAGAGTTGATCCGTGCCCGCACCGGCGAGGGCCGCGAACGGACCAAGGCGCGCGGCGTCAAGCTCGGCCGCAAGCCGAAGCTGACCGAACACCAGAAGCGCGAGGCGATCCGCCGGCGCGACCGCGACGGCGAGCCGGTGCGCGAGATCGCCCGCAGCTTCAACGTCAGCCATAGTACGATTTCGCGGCTTTGAACGCCCCGATGTGTTTTCCAGCGCGTCGGAGGCTGGCCGGGCGATTGCTCGGCTTCGCCGGCTATGCCACCAGCGGCCCGGCTATTTTACGCAGAGAAATTGTTATTAATCCCTCGTGTGCGACAATGCCGGCTATGCAGATTTCCGACGATCCGATCCTGAAACGCTTCCGCGCTGCGCTCGACGAGATGTACGGCAGCCGGCTGGAGCGCGTCGTGCTGTTCGGCTCTCGCGCGCGCGGCGATGCCGGCGAGGATTCGGATTACGACATTGCGGTGTTCCTGAACGACCTCAAGGAAGGCGATCTCGCCAACCGCTGGCGCGAGCTGGACCGGCTTGCCGGCCTGCGCAGCCGCATTCTCTCCGACACCGAAGCCTTCATCGACGCCAAGCCGTATCCCGCCGGCGCGTATCGGAACCCGACGGCGCTGATGGGCGAAATTCGACGCGAGGGCGTCGATCTGTGACGCCGGAGAGCGGCGAGCCTCTCGCCAAGGCGCGCGACTGCCTTTCCCGCGCGCGCATCATTCTCGCCGCCGGCGTCGGGGAGGATGCCGGACGCGATGCCTATCTGGCCGGGTTTCATGCGGCGCAGGCAGTCATCCGCGTGCGCACCGGCAAGACGGCGAAGACGCATCGCGGCGTGCATCGCATACTGGCGCAGCGGGAACCGCAGCTTGACGACCTCGCACTGTTTTTATCGCAGGCTTACAATCTGAAAGCGGTTGCCGATTATGAGTTGGGGCCGGGGTCCCCCTCGACCGCGCCAGCGAGGCGATTGACCAGGCGGCGCAACTCATCGAGCAGGTTGCCGCCCCGCTGGCATAGCCGATCAACATTTTGTGTTCGGCTGGTTTCAAATAATCGCGAAAATTGCAAGTATTAGCATTCGATTTTCGTGGCCCGAAAGCAAGTTGAAACATAGGGGGCGGCGATTTTGCCTGATCGTTAACGCGAGGACTTTTTATTACTGCGGAAAATTTGTCATAATGGAACTTTATGCGACTATCGCCGCGCACGCAGGCGAAGCGAGAAACACAACATCTAGGATTTCCGTGCAAGCGCGGTAGCCGGTGTGAGTGACTGGATTAAGTCCGACCATAATAAGTTGGAGTTGATAGAGAGATCGGCATACACGCTAATGATGTTTGGCAAAAATCGCGCCGGAAAGCCACGGGTCGAGTCTGGGTACCGCAAGAGGAAAAATTTTACAGGTATCGGAACTAAAGGGATAGGTCATTTGTAATTGATGGGCGTGCCTTCAAGTAGAGGGGAAAGGGGATGAAACGCAGACAAATTTATTCCCATGCCGTGAGACTCTTTGCCTTCAAACCACCCATAACCATGGCTTTCCTGGCTTTCGTTGCTACTTGCCTTCTCGGCAGTGCGCAGAGCCTCGCGCAAGCTTACATCACGAATTCTGGCTCCAACAATGTGTCGGTGGTCAATACAAAGACCAATACAGTGGTCGCCACAATTCCTGTCACCAACCCCTGGGGTGTGGCGGTCAGCCCGCACATGAACAGGGCCTATATCGGAAACGAGGGCGTCAACACCGTGTCGGTCATCGACACGACGACGAATACGGTGATCGCCACAGTCCCTGTCGGAAACGAACCTTACGGCATAGCGGTCACCCCGGACGGCAAGGAGGTCTATGTCACGAACCATTTCTCCAACGATGTGTATGTGATCGATACAAAGACCAATACGGTGATCGCCATAATCCCTGTCGGAGTCCTCCCAGAGGGCGTCGCGATCACCCCGGACGGCAAGGAGGCGTGGGTCACGAACCCTGGCTCCAACACCGTGTCGGTGATCGATACACAGACCAATACGGTAATCGCCACCTTTTCTGACGGTGGTGTCCGACCCTTCGCCATAGCGATCACCCCGGACGGCAAGGAGGCCTTTATCGGGAACTTCTACTCCAACAATGTGTCGGTGATCGATACAGCAACCTACACGCCGATCGCGCAAATTCCTACCGGTGCCCAGCCCCGCGGCGTGGCGATCACCCCGAACGGCCGCTTTGCATATGTCGGAAACATAAACTCCAACACTGTGTCGGCGATCGATACAGCGACCAATACTGTGATCGCCACGATCCCCGTGTTCACTCCCTACGGAGTGGCGGTCACCCTGGACAGCGAAAAGGTCTATGTCGCAGACCAGTTCACCAACACTGTGACGGTGATCAATACAGATACGAATACGGTGACCGCCACGATCCCCGTCGGCCTTAACCCGATCGCCTACGGCATCTTCATCCAGCCGGCGCCCAGATTTGCGGGGACCCCCGGTGATCCAACCTGTCAGACCGTGAGCGTCGCGGCACTGGTGCAACAGTATGGAACTCTCGGGGCTGCGGCCGTAGTCCTCTGGTATCCCGACGTACTGACATTGGAGAACGCTATCAGCACCTATTGCGCGGGATAACAGCTCTCTGTCTCGTCAGAAGAAACTCTGTGAGCATAGGAAGACATTGCCCGCGACGCTGCCGCTGTGTTGCGGGCGGTTTTCCCCCATATTCGGTGAGCCGACGCTGCACGGTGAAATCAAGGAAAGCCTCATAACGGCGACCCCCATTCACTGGCAGTATGCATTCCCTCAAATAGAGAGGAAATGGAGATGAAACGCGGACGATTCCCCCCGCGCGTCGTGAGTCTGCTTGCTTTCAAGCCGCCTATAGCTATGGCTTTTCTGGCTTTCGTTGCTGCTTGCCTTCTCGACAGCACGCAAAGCCTTGCGCAAACGGCTAACGCTTCCAAGGCTTACATCACGAACTTTGCCTCTAACAATGTGTCGGTGATCGATACAAAGACCAATACAGTGGCCGCCACAATTCCTGTCGGTAGCCAACCCCTCGGTGTGGCGGTCAGCCCGCATATGAACAGGGCCTATATCGCGAACCAAGCTTCCAACACCGTGTCAGTTATCGACACGACGACGGACACGGTAGTCGCAACAATCCCTGTTGTAGGAGTCAGCCCTTTGGGCATTGCAGTCACACCGGACGGCAAGGAGGTCTACGTCACGAACGATAACTCCAGCGATGTGTCGGTGATCGATACAAAGACCGATACGGTGATCGCCACGATCCCTGTCGGATTCCACCCAGAGGGTGCGGCGGTCACCCCGGACGGCAAGGAGGTCTACGTCACGAACATGGGCTCCAGCACCGTGTCGGTGATCGATACAAAGACCAATACGGTGATTGCCACCTTTTCTGACGGTGGTGATCATCCCTTCGCCGTGGCGATCACCCCGGACGGCAAGGAGGCCTATATCGGGAACTTCTACTCCGATAATGTATCAGTGATCGATACAGCGACCAACACAGTGATCGCCCTGATCCCTGTCGGAGTCCAGCCGCGTGGCGTGGCGATCGCCCCGAACGGCCGCACAGCCTATGTCGCAAACGTAAACTCCAACACTGTGTCGGTGATCGATACAGCGACCAATACTGTAACCGCCACGACCCCCGTAGCCAGTCCCTTCGGCGTGGCTGTCACCCTGAATGGCCACGAGGTCTATGTCGCAGATGAGTTCACCAATACTGTGTCGGTGATCGATACAGAGATAAATACGGTGACCGCCACGATTCCTGTTAGTGGTAACCAGCCCGTAGCCTATGGTATCTTCATCCAGCCGTCGCCTCCTCCTACATTTGCGGGAACACCCAGAGATCCAACCTGTCAGACCCAGAGCGTCGCGGCACTGGAGCAACTGTATGGTGGAACTCTCGATGGTGCAGCCGCAGTCCTGGGTTATCTCGACGCGCTGACACTACAGGAGGCCGTTAACCTCTATTGCGTGCAATAACAGATCGCTAGCTTGCCAGAAGAAACTCGGCAAGCACCAGAAGAACACCGCCCGCGACGCTGCCGCTGTGTCGTGGGCGGTTTTCCCCATATTCGGTGGGCTGTCGCTGGCACATGAAAGGAAGCTTTCAGCTTGATTTTCCAGATGTGCGGTTATGCGACACTCGTGGAGAGCCGTCCCTGCTGGGAATGGGCCGGTCCCGCCCGTCGTCACGCCGGCAACAAGCCGCGTCACCCCGCGTCGCCCGCCTCCCACCCGATCGCGCGGCGCAGGAACGTATAACCGAGCGCCGTAAACGCGGCGCGTTCGCGGTTGTCCTTGCCGTAGCCGTGGCCGCCGGCGGCGGGTTCGTAGAACCAGGCTTCGTAGCCCATCGCCTGCAGTTTTGCCGCCATCTTGCGGGCGTGGCCGGGGTGGACGCGGTCGTCGCGGCGGCTTGTCGCGATCAGGATCGGCGGGTAGGGGCGGCCCGGGATTGCGGCGTGGTAGGCGGAGATCTCCTTGAGGAATTGCCAATCCTCGGGGTTGTCGGGATCGCCGTATTCGGCGATCCAGCTCGCGCCGGCGTGCAGTTTCGCGTAGCGGCGCATGTCGATCAGCGGGATCGTACAGAACAGGGCGCCGAAACGCTCGGGGTAGCGGGTCAGCATATTGGTGATCAATATGCCGCCGTTCGAGCCGCCTTCGGCGGCGATGCGGCCCGGCCGCGTCACCCCGCGCCGCACCAGATCGGCGGCGATCGCGGCAAAGTCGTCGTGCGACAGGCGCTTGCCTTCCCGGCGCCCGGCCTCGTGCCAGGCCGTGCCGAACTCGCCGCCGCCGCGCAGATGGGCGACGACATGGGTGCCGCCCCGCTCGAGCCAGAGCTTGCCGACAGCCGAATTGTAATAAGGCAGTTGCGACACGCCGAACCCGCCATAGCCGGACAGGTGGACGGGCGCCTCGCCGGTCTCCCCGGGTGGTCCGACCTGGGTGTAGGGGATGCGGGCGCCGTCGACCGAGACCGCCTCGTGGCGGGCGACGACGAGGCCCTTCGGGTCAAACGTCTGCGGCGCCTGTTTCAGCAGTTCCGGCGTAATGCCGGGGCGCACGAGAAACAACGAGGGCGGGGTCAGCGGGTCCTGGGCGCTGGCAAGGAGATCGCCGTTCGATTCCTCGCTGCGCACGTCGAGCGGCCAGACATGGGCGACGCCGAATTGCGGCAGACCGGCAATGCTCTCGCGCGACCATCCGGAAGGGGAGGGGGTCAGCGCCTCGAAAACCGGTCTGAGATCGTCGAGCACCGACAGGACGAGCCGGTCGCCGCACCAGAAAAACCCCCGCAGGGCGCGCCGCTCGGCCGGCTCGAAGAGCCTTTCAAAATGCCGGTCTCCGGCCAGAAAGGCGGCAAAGGAGATGCCGAGGACAGTGTCCGGCGGATGGGTTTCGCCGCCGGTTGTCCACGGCGTCCGGCACTTGACCGCGAGCCAGTCGCGGTGCCGGGCGAGCGCGGCGTCGGTCGGGATGTCGATCCGGGTCCTGGGTCCGTCGCGATCGCCGATCCACAGAATCCCGTCGAAAAAGCCGAGGCGGTCGGAAAACCAGACGCACTCCTCTGCGCTGTCGCGGTCGACATCGGCCCACACCGCCATGTGCTCGGCGCCGGCGGCAAAAACGATCGGGGCGGCGAGCGGGTCGGCGCCGCGCCGCCACAGCCGCACGGTGCGGGCATAGCCCGACTGGGTCGCCATGCCGGCGCCGAGGGCCGAGGTCAGCAGCAGCGTGTCGCGGTCGAGCCAGGCGGCCCCGCCCTTGGCTTCCGGCAGGGCGAAGCCTGCGGGGACGAACGCCCGGGTTGCGAGGTCGAATTCGCGCAAGACCACGGCATCGGCGCCGCCGCGCGACAGCCGCACCAGGGCGCGGTCGTGGCTCCCCGGAAAGGTCGCCGCTCCGCCCCAGGTCCAGTCCTCGCCCTCTTGCGCCGCCAATTCGTCGAGGTCGAGCAGGACCTCCCAGTGCGGCGCCGCATTGCGGAAATCGTCGAGCGTCGTTGCCCGCCACAACCCGCGCGGATGCGCCGCGTCCTTCCAGAAGTTGAAGACCCGGGGGCCGCGCCGGGCGATCAGCGGGAGGTTGTCGGGTCTGTCGAAAATCGCCGCGAGAGCGTCGCGGTCGGCGGCATAGCGCGCGTCGCCAAACCGCGCCATCGTCGCCCTGTTCTGCGCCTCGACCCAGGCGAGCGCCCGCGCCCCGTCGATGTCTTCGAGCCACAGATAGGGATCGTCGTCGGGCGCGGCGAGCGTCGGCCGCGGATCGGCTGTCGGCATCCGACGCGAGCGCTACTTCGCCGGCGCCGGCTGGCGCACCAGCTCGTCGGGCGTGCGATAGGCGGCGGCCGCCGGCATCCGGCCGGGTTGCGGGTCGATCCCGCTGCGCCCGCCTTCGTTCTCGTAGATGTGGATCTGCGGTACGACCGGACGGGCGTTGCGCTCGACATCGAGCCAGAGCCGCAGCATCAGCCGCTTTTGTTCCGGCTCGTCCCAATCGACGAATTCCGAACGCGCATGCATGATTGCGTAATTGTTCAGGAAACTCGCCTCGCCGGGTTCGAGCCGGGTCTCGAACTGCAGGGCTTCGGCGGCGGCGCGGAAGGTGTCGATCGCGTCGATCTCCTCGGGCGTGAAGGCGCGCTTCAGGTCGCGGAAGGCGGCGTTGATGATCTCGCGGACCATGAAGACGCTGATGCGGCCGTCGCGTTCGGAGAAGACCGGGATGTCGTAGGGGGTGATCGGCGCCTGCGTCGGCGCTTCCTCGCCGCGCCGGTGATAGGGAAAGCCGCGCTTCAGGATCGGCATCAGATCGGGCCTTCTCGCCTGGATCTCGTTGTAGACCGCCAGACCCGAGGCGTACTGGCTCTCGCCGCCGCTGCGGCTCTGGCGCACGCACATCAGACCGACGATCTGCCCGAGATCGACATGCAGAGAGAGTTCGCGCCGGCTGGTATAGCCGCGCGCGCTTTCCGGCTGTCCCGGCGGGGTTTCGTCGCGCACGAGGCCGAGCAGATCGCCGCGCGCGCTTTGCGACACGCCGCGGCCGAAATGCGTGCCGAGCGCCCAGAACATCGCGCTGACCTCGTCCTCCGAATGCCCGGCGACCGGGATGCCGCGGATCACGACAAGGCCGCGGCCCTCCTGGATCTCGTCAAAGACGCGGGCCAAGGGCTCGTCGAGCGCCGGGTGCCGGCAGTGCCGCGGCAGGATGCCGCCGAGCGCGAGCCGCTCCCTGTGGAATTTGCCGAGCAGGTCCTCGAGCGCTGCGGCCTGAGGCCGGGTCAAATCGAAGGCGATTTCGTCCTTGCTCTTGATGTCGCTGCCGCGCCAGGCCATCGGGTGATCGACGAATGCCGGGAATGCCGCGGTCATGGAGGCCCTCCGCCAAGTTTGCGGTTATGTTAGACCCTTTCCCGCCGGCACGGAATTGCCGCTCGAACACGCCTGCCGAGGCACAGGCGCGGTCCCGGCCATGCGGCTCCAACAGCGAGGGTGACGGATCATGCAACGGTCGCGCTGGTTCCTGCTGGTTCCCGCTCTTGCCGCCGCGGGCGCGCTCGGCGCTCACCTGCTGGCCGCCGCCGCCTTTCGCCGGCGCGTGAACCGGCTCGCCGCCGGGCTGGACGGGGCCGGCGGCGGGGAGGCCGACCCGGCGCTGCCGGCAATCGTGCAAGCCTTTGTCCGGCGCGCCGTCGGCGAGGGCGCGGCGCCCGGCACGGTCCGTCTGCAGCAATGCGCCGAGGTGCGCGCCCATCCCGACGCTCCCTGGCGGCGGCACACCGCCGAAGAGATCGTCGGCGTGCATGAGACCGGCTTTGTCTGGCTCGCCCGCCTCCGCCTGGCTCCGCTGCTGTCGCTGCGCATCCTCGACGCCTATGTCGGCGGCGAAGGTGTGATCGAGGCGCGCCTGTTCGGCTCGTTGCGCCTGTCGCGGACGGCGAGCCCGCAGGTCGGCCGCGGCGAGTTGATGCGCTATCTTGCCGAACTCGCCTGGGCGCCGCATGCCATCCTGCACAATCCGCGCCTGCACTGGCGCGAGATCGACGCCGACACGGTCGAGGTGTCGGCGGACAGCGAGGACGGCCCGGCGCGGGTGCGCCTCTCGTTCGAGAACGGCGATCTCGCGCGGATCGAGGCGGACGATCGCCCGCGCGCGGTCGGCGGCGTCACGATCCCGACCGGCTGGCGCGGGCGCTTCTTCGACTACCGCGAGATCGGCGGCTGCCGCATCCCGACCCGGGCGGAAGCGAGCTGGCTGTTGGACGAAGGCCCTTTCGCCTGCTGGCGCGGCACGGTGACGGCGTTTGCTGCGGAGCCCGCTTGAGCCTCGTCGCGAAAGCGGCGGAATACGCTGCGCTTTTCCGCCCTACGAGGACGGGGTAGGGCGGAAAAGCGTAGCGAAGCGGAGCGCATTCCGCCGCATTCCTCCTTAGCCCCGTTGGGCGCTCGGCAACAGGGTTTCGCTGTATTGCGGGCGCAGGATTTCGAGCCGCATCGGTACCGGCGTGCCGAGCCACAGCGCGTTCTTGCTGTGGTCGTCATACGAGCTTTCGGTCAGCGGGTGGACCAGAACGTCGAGCCCCTCGCGGTTCAGCATCAGCCACGGCACGATGTGCTGGAATTCCGAGGTCTCGAAAATCACGTTGAACTGCGAGATCGGGTGCGGGCCGCGCGGTTCGTCGCTGAACCCGCCGGGCTCGACCTTGAACTTGCCGATAATCGTCTCGCGCAGCCGCGCGGCGACCGGCTTGGTCTCGGGGTTGTAATAGACGTGCGCGTGATAGCCTCTGTTTTCGCTCATAACGTTCCTCCCGGTAAAATCTTGGTCTGTTCCGCCGGTCATCCGAGCTGTGCGGCGATCTTCCGGCTGATCTCGGCGCGCCATTCCTCGATCGGCTTGAAGCCGGGCTGGGCGCGGCAATAGGCTTCGGTGTCGCGGTAGACCTCGGCTTCGCTCTTGTCGAGATCGATCTTGAAGCCGCAGGGCTGCGGCACGTACCACGGCGTGTCGCAGAACATCTCGATCTGGTTGCCCTCGGGGTCCTGGAAATAGACCGACCAGGCGTTGCCGTGGCTGATCGGGCGGATGCCCTGGCAGCCGGCCTCGCTGACCTTGCGATAGGCGCGCTGCACATCGGCGAGGGCGCCGACGTTGAACGACACCTGTTGCACCATCGGCGTTTCGGTGTCGGTGGTGCGGCCGCGCACCAATACGACCTGGTGGTGGTCGCTCGGGTTGCGCGACAGGAAGGTGATGCGGCCGTCCGGCGCTCCGTCGCTGACGACAAAGCCGAGAACCCGGGTATAGAAGTCGATCATCTTCGGCACGTCGCTGACGTAAAGCCCGACATGGCTGAGGCGCGGCGCTTGCTCTTGCGGCATGGCTGGTCGCTCCGTGTTTAAGCGTCTGGTCTTATAGCAACCACAGCGTCATCTATCCAATCGATTGATGATATGATATCCATTCGTTCAATGGATATTCGCGCAGTCGACCTGAACCTGCTGAAGGCCTTCGATGCCTTGATGACCGAGCGCGCCGTGACCCGCGCCGCGGCGCGGATCGGCCTGTCGCAGCCGGCGATGAGCCACGCCTTGGCGCGCCTCAGAGGGGTTTTCGCCGACGAATTGTTTGTGCGCGCCGCAACCCACATGGAGCCGACCGCACGGGCGCGCGAGATCGCTCCCTTGATCGCCGCGGCGATCGAACATGTCGAGGCGGCCTTGCGCCTCGGCGCCGGGTTCGACCCGGCCGCGAGCGCGGCGATCTTCACCGCCGGCATGGCCGAATACGCCGAGATCGCCCTGGTCGGGCAGCTCGCCCGGGCGTTTTCCCGTGAAGCCCCCGGCGCGACGTTGCGGCTGCTACCGGCGACCGGCATCGACATCGCCGAGCGGCTCGACCGCGGCGCGATCGACGTCGCGGTCGCGCATGTCGGCAACCTGCCGGCGCATATCGAGGCCGCACTCCTGCTGCGCGACCCGTTTGTCGTCGTCGCCCGGCAAGGCCATCCGGTTGCGTCCCGGCCGCTGTCGCTCGAAGCCTATGCGGCGCAGAACCACGTCCTGGTGTCGCCGCGCGGCACGATCACCGGCGCGCTCGACCGCATCCTCGTCGATTTCGGATTGAAGCGGCGGATCGCCCTGCTGGTCGCCACCTATCTGGCGGTGCCGGCGGCGCTCGTCGCCTCGGATCTGATCGCGACGGTGCCGCGCCGCGTCGCCGAGCGGATCGCCGCGACCGCCGCGATCGCGATCACGCCGCTGCCGATCGATCTCGCGATGACCGTGTCGATGGCCTGGCACCGCCGCGCCGCTCTGGACCCGGCGCAAACCTGGTTCCGCGCCCTGCTGACCGAGGCAGCGGCGGCCGAATAGGCGCTGCTCTTGACCGCCGGCCCCGGGGAACGGGATGCTTTGCCGCGGATGACGGGGAGGCGGTCATGGCGGAGCTGGAGATCAAGGCGGTCGAAAATCTGCTGGGAACCCCGGTCTCCTACGCCTATGCGACGAAGGCCGGGCCGTGGATCTTTCTGAACGGCCACGAGGCTTTCGATTTTGCGGGCGGCGTTCCGGAGGCGGTGGCGGGGCCGGCGGGCTTTCCGCGGTGGGGGCGCCCGCGCGCGCGCCGCGAGGGCGATTTCATCCTCGCAAGGATGCGGCGGATCCTGCGGGAACTCGGCTCCGATCTGGAGAGCGGGGTGCGGCTCGACCAGTATTACCCGACCCCGAAGGCGGTCGATCCCTATCACCTGGCGCGGCACGCCGCGTTCGGCGATTACATCCCGCCGAGCACGTCGGTCGTCATGGAACGCTGCTTTGCCGCCGAGGCGACGATCTCGAGCTCATTGATCGCGGTCGTTCCGGACCCCCAGTATCAGATCCGCAAGATCCATCCGCACGGCGTCGGCTCCGCGCCCAGCTCGGGCTTTGTGCCGACCGTAATCTGCAACGAGTTCGTATTTGTCGCCGGGCAGATGGCGCACAACCCCGGGCAGGGTCTCGATCCGCGGGCGCATGTGCCCGAGCATTCGGTCTGGGCCGGCAGCGAGATCCGCAAGCAGACCGAGTTCCTGATCCTCGAAAAATTGCAGCCGGCGCTCGCCGCGGCCGGGTCGTCCTTGGAGCGGTCGCTGAAAGCCCAGGTCTATCTTGCCAATGTCGAGGATTTCCCCGACTTCCTCGAGGTCTGGAACCGGCACTACGCGAACATCCCCTGCGCGGTGACGGTGGTGCCGACCAAATCCTTTGCCACGGTCGGCGGGATCATCGAGATCAATCTGTTGGCCTTGACCGACGACGCGACCCGCGAGAAGCAGGTCATCACGGCCGAGATCCCCGGCATGGCGGCCTACGGCCCGTGCATCCGGGCCGGCGAATTCCTGCTCCCCTCGGGATTGATGGCGGTCGGCCATGACGGCCACGTCGCCGGAACGGCATTGTCGCCGGGCTTTACCGGGCTGGCGCATGCCGGCTGCGTGCAGGCCGCGGCGGTCTACGACTATGCCGAGGCGCTGTGCCGGGCCGCCGGGACGTCACTCGCCAAGACCCTGCGGGCGCAGTATTTCGTCTCCGACGTCGCCCAGTTTCCCGGCATCGCGATGGCCTGGGCGGCGCGGTTCGGAGCGCAGCCGCATCCGTTTGTCTGCGTCCAGACGCCGGACGCGATGCCGGCGCCGGGCCTGACGCTGATCGCCGACTTCTGGATATCGACGCCGGCATAGCCGGCTGTGTGAAACCGCTGCCGTTCCTCCAAATCCGTCGCGTCGCACTCACGACGCGGCGATCGCAGGACTGGCCGCAAGTGCCGCCGTGTCCGGCAGCGCCGGCGCGGCAATGATCTGGCTTTTCATGGACTCAATCTCCGCCTCTTCCAGCGTCTCCTTCTCGATTAGCGCCGCCGCCGTGCGGTCGAGCAGCGCACGGTTGTGCTTTAAGATGCCAAAGGCGCGCTGGAAGGCGCGATCGACCAGCATATGCACCGCGCCGTCCACGGCTTCCGCCGTGGCCTCGCTATAGGCGCGCTCCTGCGGCATCGGCAGGTTCTGCTGCAGAAACGGCGAGCGGTCGCGATCATAGGTCACGTTGCCGAGCGCTTCGCTCATGCCGTAACGCAGAACCATGGCGCGGGCAATGTCGGTGACGCGCGCGAGATCGTCCGCAGCGCCGGTCGAAATCTCGCCGAAGACGAGCTGCTCGGCGGCGCGTCCGCCAAGCAATGCGGCCATCTTGTATTCGAGCTCGGCCCGGGTCATCAGGTAACGGTCCTCGGTCGGCCGCTGGATCGTATAGCCGAGCGCACCGACGCCGCGCGGGATGATCGACACCTTGTGGACGGTGTCGGCCCCGGGCAGCGCCAACGTGACCATGGCATGGCCGAGTTCGTGATAGGCGACGATCCGCCGTTCCAGAGGATTGAGCAGGCGGTTGCGCTTTTCCAAACCCGCGACAATTCTTTCGATCGCGGCCGTGAAGTCGCCCATTGCGACCGCGTCGGCGTGCCGCCGGGTCGCAAGCAACGTCGCTTCGTTGACCAGATTGGCCAGATCCGCGCCGGTGAAGCCGGGCGTCAGCGCCGCAATCTGCTCGGGCTTAACGTCGGCGGCGAGCTTTGCTACTTTTTTCAGATGCACCACCAAAATCTGCTCGCGACCCTTTTTGTCCGGCCGGTCGACAAGGACCTGCCGATCAAACCGTCCGGCGCGCAACAACGCCGGATCGAGGATCTCGGGCCGGTTGGTCGCGGCGAGCAGGACCAGACCGCTCGACGGGTCGAACCCGTCGAGTTCGGCCAGAAGCTGGTTCAACGTCTGGTCCTTCTCGTCATGTCCGCCGCCGACGTAAGCGCTGCGGGCGCGGCCGAGCGAGTCGAGTTCGTCGATGAAGATGATCGCCGGCGCGTGCTGACGGGCCTGCTCGAACAGGTCGCGCACCCTGGCGGCGCCGACGCCGACAAACATCTCGACAAATTCCGAACCGGAGATCGAAAAGAACGGCACCCCGGCCTCGCCGGCAACGGCGCGAGCCAGCAAGGTCTTGCCGGTCCCCGGCGGGCCGACCAGCAACACCCCTCGCGGGGGTCGGCCGCCGAGCCGCCCGTATCGGATCGGGTCCTTCAGAAAATTGACGATCTCGGCCAGTTCCTCCTTCGCCTCGTCGATGCCGGCGACATCGGCAAAGGTCACCTTGGTTTCCTTCTCGACATAGACCCGGGCGCGGCTCTTGCCGATCTGCATCAGCCCGCCGAGCCCGCCTTGTCCCATGCGCCGGATCGCGAACATCCAGATCCCGACGAAAAAGATCGCCGGCAATACCCAGGACAAGAGATCGCGCAGCCAGTGGCTCTCGACGATCCCGCTGTACACGACCCCATGCTTGTCCAGGCTTTGGGCGAGCTTGGGATCGACCCGTGTGGTGATGAAGTCGCTGACCCCATCGGGCTGTGCCTCTTTCAGCGAGCCGGTGATGTAATTCTGGGCGATCCCGACCTGGGCGACTTTGCCTTCGTTGAGCAGGGTCTGGAAACGGCTGTACGGGATCGGCGTCGGTCTGGTGCCCGCCTGATACAATTCCTGAACGAGCAGCATGCCGAGCACGGCGGCGATGATGTACCAGAAATTGATGTGAACCTTTTTGTCGGCCTGATTCATGGCAAGCCCCTGAAAATCTTTATTGCCGCGCCGGCAGTACGCCTCGGCAGGCCGTGTTCGTCAGGCTTGATCGTTGTCGCAAGCCCACGCCGTCGAAGATTCATTATCCTCGCCAATTATTGCGCAAATGCAAGGGTATTGACACTCCGCTGCGATGCCGATCAGTCCGCACGTGCGGATCAGCCAAGCCAATGAGGCCGGCTAACCTTCCGCTGCGGCGGACATTCCGAGCGACTGGAAGCGCAGCAGCGAGTTCCGGATCGCCTCCGCATTCAGCCCATGCAGAATGAACACGAGGCGGGAACGGCGATCGCCGGACGGCCAGGCGTCGAGATGGATCGGAGCATGGACGAGGTGCTGCACGCCCTGCACGACAACCGGGGCCGAGGTGCCGAGGATGTTTACGATGCCTTTGATCCGCAGAATCTTCTCCCCGTGCCGGTTCAGCAGCATGGTGAGCCAGATGCCGAAGGCCGCCCATTCGATCGGCCGGTCGAGGGTGATGCAGAAAGCTTCGATGTCCGCCCCGTGCCGGGTCCGATGGACGGAGGCCGGGTGTTCCTCGTCGCGCCTGCGATCGCCGGCATGGCGATGCGCGCCGATCTCGGTCTCGAAAGCCAGCCAGCGCCCGACCTCGGCCGATCTCGCCTCAGGGTTCCACGCTTCCTGACCGATCAGCAGATCGACGTCGGTTTCGCCGTGCCGGGCGTGGAGGACCGCGGCAGTCGGGTTCAAGCGCTTCAGGGAGGACGCGATCAGCGCTGATGAGCCGGGATCGGCGAGGTCGAGCTTGGTAATGACCAGGCGGTCGGCGACCGCGACCTGCTTCACGGCCTCGGGATGCTCGGCGAGGGTGGCGAGACCGTTCACGCCGTCCACGGTCGCGACGATGTTCCCGACGCGGCAATGATGACGGAGCACGGGATCCAGCATCACCGTCGCGAGCAGCGGGGCCGGGTCTGCGAGGCCGGTGGTCTCGACAATGATGCGCCGAAAGCGCGGCACGATCCCGCGCTCCCGCCGCGACTGGAGGTCGGCGATGGCCCGCGCGAGATCGCCGCGGATGGTGCAGCAGATGCAGCCGCTCGGCAGCAGCACCGTCGTGTCGCCGAGCGCCTCGACGAGGAGGTGGTCGATGCCGACCTCGCCGAACTCGTTGATCAGGACCGCGGTGTCGCGAAAGGCCGGCGAGGCTAGCAGGCGGCGCAGCAGGGTGGTCTTGCCGCTGCCGAGGAAGCCGGTGAGGATATTGACCGGCAGGGCCGTCGCCCCGGAGGTCACAACCCCCGCTCCCGAACGATGCCGTCAAGGTGATCGAGCAGGAGCGGGTCGAGCGGATCGAGGGCGCGGTTCGCGACCGCCTCGGCCTTGCGCCACAGCTCCGGCAGCGTCTCGGCGAGTTCGGTCCGGCCGGTCGGCCCGCGAACGACCGTGACGGCGCCGTGCCAGTCGTCGATTTTGAGCCGATACAGGGAGAGGACGTCGTTGAGCAACCGGGCGCGGCGCAGCCGCGTCCGCCGCAGGGAGGTTGCGCCGTCCGCTCCCGCGGGGCCCGCTTGATCGGTCCAGTGATCGGCGCCGAGAATTCCGCAGAGTGCGCACATGATGGCCTCGCCGCTCCCGTCGTCCTCTATTTCCGCCGCGGATGCCGGCGCGCGAAGTCGTCGGCCATCTCCTCCATCGTGCAGAACCGCACGCCGGGATGGCGGATCATGTGACTGTAGAGGCGCTCCAGCATCATCAGCACGTGCGGGCGGCCCGAAACGTCGGGATGGATGGTGATCGGGAACACCGCGTAGTCGTATTCGCGATACACCCAGTCGAACTGGTCGCGCCACATCCGCTCGATGTCGTGCGGGCTGACGAAGCCGTGGCTGTTCGGCGCCTTCTTGATGAACATCATCGGCGGCAGATCGTCGAGATGCCAGCTCGCCGGGATCTCGATCAGGTCGGTCTCCTGGCCGCGTTCGAGCGGCTTCATCCACTCTTCCGGGTTCTTGGCATAGTCGATCTTTGTCCAGCGGTCGCCGACGCGCACGTAATACGGCTCGAAATCGCGGTGCATCAGGCTGTGATCGTATTTGATGCCTTTCTTCAACAGCAATTCGTTGGTGATGGGACTGAACTCCCACCAGGGTGCGACGTAACCGGCCGGGCGCTTGCCCCAGAGCTCGGTGACGAGAGCGATGGACTTGTCGAGGACGGCTTCCTCCTGCTCCGGCGTCATCGCGATCGGGTTCTCGTGGCTGTAGCCGTGGATGCCGATCTCATGGCCCGCCGCAGCAACCGCCCGCATCTCTGCGGGAAAGGTCTCGATCGAGTGGCCGGGGATGAACCAGGTCGTTCTGATGCCGAAGCGCTCGAAGAGCTTGATCAGCCGCAGGCTGCCGACCTCTCCGGCGAACAGGCCGCGCGAGATGTCGTCGGGCGAATCCTCGCCGCCGTAAGAGCCGAGCCAGCCGGCGACCGCATCGACATCGATGCCGAACCCGCACAGGATCTCCTTGGCCATTTCCCTCTCCTGATGACTCGTGCGAGGCGACGGGGGCGGATGGTGCCGTGCCGGGCTTGCCGTCGGCGCGCACTCACGCCATCCCTGTCGATCTTGGGCAGCTTACCGCTCACTTGAGCTGGTCGGCGACCTTGTCGAGACCGGCTTTGGCGCAGGCCTCGTCCTTGTCGCCGCCTGGCGAGCCGGAGACGCCGACCCCGCCGATCACCTCGTCGCCGCTCTTGATCGGCAGTGCGCCCTGATTGGCAATGACGCCGGAGAGGTGCACCAGGCCGATCGTCGGATTGTTTTTGACCCGCTCGGCGAACTGGCCCGAGGATATGCGGAAGGTGCGCGCGGTATAGGCCTTGCGCCGGCTGTTCTCGACCGTATGCGGCGGGGCGTCGTCGCCGCGCAGCAGCACGATGACCTCGCCGTTGCGCCCGACCACGGTGACCGACACGCGATAGCCGCGGGCCTTGCAGGTCTCCTCGGCGGTCGTCGCGATCTTCAGCGCAGTTTCCAATGACAGATCCTTATGGGTCAACAACTGCGCGCCGGCCGGCGCCGCGAGCGCCGCGGCAAGGCCGAGACCGGCAACAAGACAGGCCGGTTTTTTCATGGCGTTCTCCCTTTGTCGCATAGGGCAGGGGGCAATGGGGTCAGCTCAAACTGCCGGGGTGGTCGTGCCACAGGCTCGGCTCCAGGTGCAGAGACGCGCTGGCCGGATAGGTTTCGCGCCAGTACCGCGCGCATTCCGCGCCGGTCGGGTTCCACAGGCCGGGAAAGCCGCACAGATAGGCGCAGAAATCGTCGAGCAACTGGAGCCGGTTGCACCAGCCGATATGGTGCGGATGCACGGTCATTTGGAAGTAGCGCCCGCGCTTGTATTGCGCATCGAATTCACACCTCCAGTTTCGCAGCAAGGCCTCGGGGTGTTCAAGGCCGGTGCCCCTGCGCGGGAACATCAGGAAGAACTGGTCGTCGAAATGATAGTAGTAGGGCAGCACCAGAATGGCGCGCCGGGTCGCGAAATCGGTGACCCAGTAATGCGGGATGTCGTCGGCCGGGCTGTTGCCCATATAAACGTAGCCGGCCTCGATCAATAGATCCATCGTATTGCCGCTGATCGCGCCGGTGGCGTAGCGATCGCCCTGCCGCGGCAACGAGAACCAGCCGGCCGGCGGATGGCCGATTATGTCGCCGAGGATTTCGGTCGTGCGCGCGATCCCCTCCCGTTCCCGATCGCGCTCGAGGCCGCTCGTGTCCTCGTGCCGGAAGCCGTGCGCCGCAATCTCGTGGCCCTCGGCGGCAAGAGCGCGGATCGTGTCGGCGTGAATATGCGCAATCGCCGCCGGAACCGCGAAGGTCGCCCGCAATCCGTGGCGCTGCAACAGCGCGCGCAGAGCGGAGAGGCCTTGATTGGCGCCGAACAGGGCTTCCGGCGTCGCGAGATCGGCGGCGCGAATGCCTTCGGGTCCGGCGGCGACGCTGAGATCGACGGTGATGCCGACGCAGCAGCGCTGGTCGTCCGGCCAGCGCACCTCGTCATCGCCGAGGCTCTTCTCGTCCGAGATTGTATAACGCTCCTTCCACGGCATGTCGCCCTCCCTCAAACCGTCCCGCCGCGCGGCGGAAACTGTTCGAGACAGTGCCGCGCCACCTGTTCGCAGGTCGGGAACCAGACGCCGGGCAGGCTCTTCATCCGCGCAATCAGCCGGTCGAGCATCGCCACCCGCAGGGCCCGGCCGGAGACGAACGGGTGCATGCAGATGTTGAGATAGCCGCCTTCGCGATACTGCTGCCGGAATGCCGCCCACCAGATGTCGAACACGTGTTCCGGGTCGGTGATGCGCTGCGCTGCAGTGTCGCTGCCGAGCCAGTTGAAATTGAAGAACATCGCGTCGTCGATGACGTAATGAAACGGCAGGTCGACCAGGCAATTGCCGCCGTCGGCGTCGAACGTGTAATGCGGCCGCTGATCGGCCGAACCGTCGGAGCGGTAGATGTACCCGTATTGGCGCAACAGCGCCGCGCTGTGAGTGCTGCGGGTGCCGAGCGGACGGCGGCCGCTGACGGCTTCGAGCGCCGCGACGGTCCGGGCGAGATGGTCTTCCTCGAGCGCCGCCTCCTTGGGAACGCGGTGCTCCCACATGTGGTCGGCGATCTCGTGACCGCTCTTGACGGCCGCGCGCAGCGCTTGCGGATAAAGCTCGCAGATCCGTCCCGGCGTGAAGATCGTCGCCTTGACGCCGTGCGCGTCGAACAACTCGATCAGGCGCCAGATCCCGACCCGACCGCCGAACTCGCCTTTGGCCAATTGCATCGGCGGCTCACCCAAGAGCCGCCGCAATAGCATTGCATCAAAATCGAGGGTGAAGTTGACCGCGATCCTGATGCCGGCGGGATAGGCAAAATCGGGAATGAACTGGTGGCGGGCGGCATATGCCTGGGCCGCGGTGCTCAGATCGACGAGTTCCTGGTCAAGCCGGCTCGGCATGGCGGGGGCTCCGGGTCAGAGAGGACGCCGAACATGCTACGCGACGGCCGGGGCTGCGACAAACCCGCCGTCGCGGAGACGGCGGATCTAGGTCGATACCTGTTCCAGCGCGATGCCGGCCTGTCTGATTCCCAAGGTGCGGATCAATGCCGCCGGCAGTAAGGCGCCGGGGATCATGATCCATAGGATCCAGCCGAGATGGTTCGGCCCTAGAACATAGAGCGGTCCGAGCAGGGTGACTCCGGCCCAGGCGCCGAGATGGCCGAGCCCGTCGGTCCAGGCAAAGGCAGTCGCGCGGATGCGGGTCGGATAGGAGACCGCGGTATAGTTGTACAGATTGAACAGCCAGAGCCCGGTGCCGGCGCGCGACAATGCGAAAAAGACGGCGATGACCGACAGGCTGGGGATCGCATAGATGACGGCCCAGCACGCGGCGAAGAGGACAGCCATCGCGCACATGACGTCGCGGCGCTCGACCCGGTCTCTGAGGCGGGAGTTGATCTGCAGCGCGGCGAACGCGACCACCCCGGTGGCCGCGTAGGTCAGAAACACGAAATGCGCCGAGGCGCCGTGATCGACCATATAGACTGCGGCGAAGGCGCCGGTCCCGTATATCAGGCCGGCATAGCCCAACAGCCAGCAGGCGAGCAGCACCAGGGTGCGGTCGCGATAGAGGGGGCTGGTGAAGATCTCGCGCCAGATGCTCCGCTCGGCGACGATGACCGGGTTGAGGCCGCGGCCGGGTTCCGGCAGCTCCCTGTTGCCGGCGCGCCGGCAGCGCTGTTCCAGTCGCGCCATCTCCCGCTCGGCCGCCGCATGGCGCCCTTTTGCCTCGAGCCAGCGCGGCGATTCCGGCAGCAGCCAGAGCAGCAGCGGCAGGAAGATGACGATCAGGATCGCTGCGCTCGCCCAGAGATAAAGCCGCCATTGTCCCGGAATGAGCCAGAAGCCGAGCAGACTGACGCAGACCGACACCAGCGCCGTCAATCCCTGCGAGGCCAGCAAGACCCGGTTGCGGATGGCGGACGAGGTCATCTCGGAGAGATAGACCGAATGGGTGGCGACGATGCCGCCGACCCCGAGGGTGCTGAGAACGGATAGAACGACCATCACCCCAAAGTTCGAGACATAGGCAAACGGCCAGATGCACATGCCGCCCAATGCGGTCGCGAGCAGGATGGCGGGGCGGCGCCCGTAACGGTCGGCGACCCAGCTCATCAAAAAGGCGCCGAGCAGAATGCCGAGGCCGACCTGCAAGGCCTGGATGATCGAATATTGCAGGATCGTAATGACGTGGTGGGGACGCCAGACAAAGGGATAGAGGCGCGCGGCGATGCCGTCGGTGTCGAAAATAATAAAGCCCCAAGTGACCTCGACGAGAACGGCCAATTGCCATTGCACGCGGGTCAGCGGCAGGCGATCGATGCGCGCCGCGATATGCCCGTGGATCGCTTCGGGTTGCACCGACCCCGGCAATCCGCCGTCGGCACGATCTGTTTCCGCCATGCGCTCCCCCCTGTTGGCGCTGTCGCCGGAGTGTTTGCTGGCGCCCGACTTCGTCGCCCCCGATATTTCGGGCGCGTTCGAGCTTGCCCGGGACCAAAGCATACATCGCCTGCGGCTGTGCCGCGATGGCCAAGACGCCTGCCGCGCTGATCGCCGATTTCGGATTTCACCCTTGCATGGAGGCGCCGGCCGCCGGCCGCTACAGCCTGAGCAGCCGCCTGGCGTTGCCGTTCAGCAATTTCTCCTTGTCTTCGGGAGAGAGCGGCAAAGTCTCGGTCCACTCTGCGCCGGGCGGGTTTTCCGCGAACGGGTAGTCGACCGAGAACAGGATCCGGTCGATGCCCATTTCCATCATGCAGCAGAGGAGCGCCGGATCGGAGAAGAAGCCGCTCGTCGTGATCCAGAAATGCTCGCAGAAGATGTCGCGAAAGCTCTTCTCGCTCATGCTGGCGCGCAGTCCGTAGCTGATGCGCCACAGATAGAACGGCAATCCCTCGCCCATATGGCCGAGGATGACCTTGAGCCCGGGATGGGCGTCGAAGACGCCGCTCAATACAAAGCGGATGCCCTGCGTCGCGGTCTCGACCGTGAAGCCCCAGGCGGCGCGCAGGATGCCGGGGTGCTGCTGCGCGTAATCCTTGTAATAGGCCTCGACGACCGCGGGCTGCGGCAGCGCCGGATGCAGATAGATCGGCACGTCGAGCGCCGCGGCGCGCTCGTAGATCGGCCAGAAGCGCCGGTCGTCGTGAAACACCCCCTGGGTCAGCCCGTTGACCATCGCGCCCTTGAAGCCGAGCTTTGTGACCGTGCGTTCGAGTTCGTCGGCTGCGGCGCGCGGATCGGCGGTCGGCAATGCGGCAAAGGCCGCAAATCGGTCGGGATGCCGCCCGACCGCCTCATAGAGCCGGTCGTTGACGCGGCGCGCTAGGGGCACACAAGTCGCCGCATCGACCGCCTGCAACCCGGGGATCGAGTGCGACAGAACCTGCAGGTCGATGCCGGCCTCGTCCATCTCTTTGAGACGCAGCGCGCCGAGGTCGTCGAGCCGCTCGACGACGGAGGGCGGAGCGATCGCCGCAGTGCCGCCGCCCTGCCGCTTGACCTCGGCGTCGAGGTAATGCTCTTCGAGCGCGATAATGTAAGGCTTGGTCGCCATTCGTGTCCTCCCTTGCATGGCGGCGCGCCGGCAGGTCTCAACAACGGCTCGCCTTCGCACCGCCGCCGCGCCGGAAACCTGCCATATCTCACGGCGGAACGCAGCCGGTGCCGTCGACATAGGTTTCCCCGCACAGGATGTTCAGCCGATGGTCGAAGGGGGAACCGAGCAGGGGCGTCGTGCGGGCGATGAAGGCCGCTGTTGTCGCGCTGTTCTGCCACGACGTGTAGTTGGCTTCGCTATCCCAGACTTCCAATGTGACAAAGCGGTTCGGCCGATCGAGCTGCTGCAGGACGGTAAAGTTGATCAGGTGTGGCCCGTTCGCGTTTCTGCTGGCAGCGCCGTAGGCCACCAATGCGTTCTGGGCGCGATTGGAATTGCCCTGCTCCAAGAGCTCCTGCAGAAAATCGACATAGGTAACAACGAAAAGGGCGCCGCTCGACCCGACGGTCGACGGCAAGCCATTGCCTGTCCAAGGCGTGCCGAACGACTGCACCAGGCTGTATTGGCGGTCGTCGATCGGGCTGCCGATGCAGCATATTCCGTTCGGCGGAGGAAAATTCTGCACGGCAAAACGAAAGGCGACGCTGTGCGGCTGCGCCAGATGCTGCTCGAACGCTTCCAGGCTGCTCCATACGTCGATGATGTGGGAATGGTTCGACGCCTCCAGCCAGTTGACGATGCGAAAGCTCTCGGAACCCGGGTCCGACAGGCTGGCGTCGCGATAGGCGAACAAGGCCTTGTAAGCCGTCTGTTCGAAGTCGACGCTCCCCTGCACGAGCGGAATGACGTCGAAATGGGTGATGTCGAAGATCGGGCCGCGAGGCGATGGCCGAGCATTGCCGCCGCTCCCGCCGTCGTCGGCCTGCGCCCCCGCCGCGGTCAGCAGCGCAATCAGCGCCAAAGCGCACAGTTTCAGCACGGAATTCCGCACGGCTTGTCTCCCCCCTGTCACTTTTAGTGTGCATTGTGCGACAGCGCCCGGCTCGTCCGATAGAGCAGCCCTGCCGACGCGTTCGGGATCGGAGCCGCGCGTAAATCGCGCATCGACGCTATCCGGGTGCGCGCACAGCGTCAAGCTCGGCCCGCATGGCATTGACCTTTTGCGGCGGCGGGGCGAGGCTGTGGCCTTGCCGGGGAAAACCCGACACCGGGCGGAGGGCGGAATGATCACGATCCTCGATCTCAATGCCGAGTTCGCAAAGCTGAACATGCTGCACGGGCGCACGCCGCAGATGACCGAAGCCGAGCGCAAGGGGAGCGGGGGCTTTGCCACCTTGGCGCCGTTCCGCGACGGCAATCTGTTCAGCGCCAAATTTTCCGGCGACGGCGCCTGGGAGCGCCACCCGAACGGCGACGAATTGGTGCAGGTCGTCGACGGCGCCGCGACCCTGCACATGATGACCGCCGACGGGCCGCAATCCTTCGCCCTGAAGGCGGGGATGCTGGTCATCGTGCCGCAGGGGACATGGCACCGCTTCGAAGCGCCTGAAGGGGTCAGCCTGATGACCGCGACCCCGAAGCCGACCGAGCATCTGACCGTCGACGTCGCCGACCCGCGCACGCTGACGGCGGCGCAATTGTCGGGCAAGGTCGAGGAGAAGTGGCGCTGAGGGCGTCCGGCCGGCACTGCTTCTCTTGTCGTCCTCCCACCAAGAGGGGCTCATCTTAAACTCCCTCCCCTTGATGCTGACAGGGGTAGGTATCGGTTATGGCGGGCTCATAGCGGCACGCGGCAAAGCGGCCACTCCGGACCGCGGGCTCCTGAGGTTCTCGAAGGGTCGCCCGCATTCCCGGCGCCTTCCGCCCTTTGTGGAGGGCCGGGGTAGGGCGATGCGGCGCCCCGCAATCCGCCCCGACCACCGAAGCGTTGCGTGCGCCGGCGAAGCGCGGGATGTTTGGCGGCGAAGGATCCCTTCGGGAGAAACGCGATGCCCACGCAGATCGGCGACAACCGCGCCAAGAAGATGCTGAAAGCTGGCGAACTGGTCTTGTGCATGGGGGTCAATCAGTTGCGCACGCCGAACATTGCGATGATCGCGGCGGCGTGCGGCTTTGACGCGGTCTATATCGACCTTGAGCACAATCCGACTTCGCTCGAAACCGCCGCCGGGGTGTGCGTTGCGGCCCTCGGCATGGGGATCACGCCGATCGCCCGCGTCACCTCGCACGACCCGCACGATGCGACCCGCATCCTCGATTGCGGCGCCCAGGGGGTCATGGTGCCGCATGTCCAGAACGCAGCCGAAGCCCGGGCGATCGTCGCCGCCTGCCTTTATGCGCCAAAGGGCCACCGCTCGTCCTTCGGCAGCGGTCCGCAGCTCGGCTACGCCGCGATCCCGCAGGCGGAGGTCTGCAAAATCCTCAACGAACAGACCCTGTTGATAGCGATGATCGAGACGCCCGAGGCGGTCGAGAACGCCGAGGCGATCGCCGCGGTCGACGGCATCGACGTCTTGCATATCGGCGCCTCGGACCTGTCGACCGAGATGGGCATCCCCGGGCAATACACGCATGAGCGGATGCGCGCCGCCTTCGAGACCGTCGCCCGCGCTGCGAAAGGCCACGGCAAGGCGATGGGGGTCGGCGGCGTGCGCCAGGATTTCGAGTTCCAGAGCTGGCTATTGCGGCTCGGCGTGCGCTATCTGACCGGCGGTTCCGATGTCGGCTACATCCTCAGCGCCGGTCGCGCCGACGTGAAGCAGTTGCGCGAATTGAAACTGTAGGGGGCGGCGCGGCGGCGGTCAGGCGATCGTCACGGTTACGCTGTGGATCGCATTGCGCGCTTTCT
The DNA here is from genome assembly GCA_035252905.1 of Allostellaceae bacterium. Classification (GTDB taxonomy): domain Bacteria; phylum Pseudomonadota; class Alphaproteobacteria; order ATCC43930; family CGMCC-115725; genus AP-15. The sequence continues at coordinate 24,712 of DATFCQ010000133.1, forward strand.
CGCTCGGCTGAACGGCGCCGCGCGCATCGGTCGCGCGCGCCTTCACTGTGAACGCGCCGCTGCCGCCGGGCTGCCAGTCAAAGGCAAAACGCTGCCATGACCATTGCCGGCGGGGCTCGACCCGCGCCTCGGACCAGATGGCTCCGCCGTCGACGCTGATCTCGACCCGGGCGATCCCGGCGGCGGCCCACGCCCAGCCCCAGATCTCGACCGCAGCCGCGGCGAGCGGTCCCGGCGCGGGCGCAACGATCAATGCTTCCGGCCCGGCCTCCCAGACCGGGCGGGTGCCTCCGGCGGAGGGGTCGGGATCGTTGTAGAGGACGGTCGTGAACGGGCCGGCGGCGCGCGTTTCGGCGGGTTCGATCCGCCACAGCCATTTGACCGTATTGGTGCCGTAATAGCCGGGGATGACGAGACGCAACGGAAAGCCGTGCTCGGGCGCCAGGGGCTCGCCATTGACCTCATAGGCGAGGAGGACGCCGCCTGCGGCGAGCCGTGTCAGCGGCATGTCCTTGACGTACCATCGCGCGCTCACCCCGTCGTAATCGCCGTGGTCGAGACCGTAGGCCCACAGGAACCGCGCCTCGGCGCGGACGCCGCAGGTCTGCAGCAAGTCGGCAAGATCGGCGCCGCGCCAGACCACATTGGCGATCCGGCGCACGGCCAGATCGGGGCGGCGCGGCGCGCCGGCGCATTGGTGGAAGGTTTCGACCTGACGCGCCGGCAATCTGAGGATGTCGTCAAAGGTCACTATCGCCGGCCGCTCGACCAGACCGGCGATTTGGAGCCGCCACTCTGCCGCATCGACCCGCGGGATGCCGAGATGCGCCAATACGAACAGGTCGCGCTGCGCGGTCACGGCCGCTGTCGCCTGGTGCGGCTCGTGCACGATCCGCCGCAGGTAATGCGCGGGGTCCATCGGCGCCGCAAAGGACGGCGAGGGTGTGTCCGGGCCGCCTTCAGCCGTCATGCGCTCACCTCTTCCGCTCGGCCGGGAGGCTAGCACCCCGGATCGCCCGTTGCCACCCTGCGGCAGAGCCCCTATCGTCGTTCCGATGAGCGCCTTCCATTTCGAACCGGTCGATCTGCCGCCCGCATGCGAGGCGTTGCGGCGCGAGGTACGCGCCTTTCTCGCCGGAGAGTTGCAGGCCGGGCATTGGGTTCCGAACAGCGATTTCGGCAGCCACCGCTCGGCCGAATTCAGCCGCCGGCTCGGCGCCCGCGGCTGGATCGGCATGACCTGGCCGAAGCGTTATGGCGGGCACGAGCGCACAATGCTCGAACGCTATGTCGTGACCGAGGAACTGCTCGCGGCGGGGGCGCCGGTCGGCGCCCATTGGATTGCCGACCGGCAGAGCGCACCGCTGTTGTTGCGCTACGGCAGCGAGGCGCAGCGCCAGGAATTCCTGCCCGGCATTGCGCGCGGCGAAACCTATTTCTGCATCGGCATGAGCGAGCCCGATTCCGGCTCCGACCTCGCAGGGGTCCGCACCCGCGCGGCGCCGGTCGCGGGCGGATGGGAGGTCACCGGAACCAAGGTGTGGACGAGCTATGCACACGAGTCGCATTTCGCGATTACCCTGGTGCGCACCGCTCCCGCCGAAGGCAACCGCCATCGGGGGCTGTCGCAGCTGATCCTTGATCTGAAGGCGCCCGGCGTCGCGATCCGGCCGATCGTCAACCTCGCCGGCGACCACGATTTCAACGAGATCGTGCTCGACCATGTGTTTGTCCCGGCGGAGCGGCTGGTCGGAAGCGAGGGCGAGGGCTGGCGGCAGGTGACCAGCGAACTCGCCTATGAGCGCAGCGGGCCCGAGCGGTTCCTGTCCGCCTTCCAGCTCGTCCTCGCACTGATCCGCCGCGCCGGTCGCGACGCCGAGCCGCGGGTCGCCGAGGCGGTCGGGCGGCTTGCCGCCGAATTGTGGACCTTGCGGCGCATGTCATTGTCGATCGCCTTCATGCTGCAGCAGGGCGAGACGCCGAACCTCGAAGCCGCCCTGGTCAAGGATCTCGGCAACGCCTTCGAGCGCGCGATCCCCGAGCTGGCGCGGCTGGTCGCGCCCGGGCGGCGGCGCGCCGGCGCCGAGCGGCTGGAAGCGGTCCTCACCGAGACGGTCCTGCACGCGCCGTCCTGGACCCTGCGCGGGGGTACGCGCGAGATCCTGCGCGGCATCATCGCCCGCGGCCTCGGATTGCGGTGAGGGAAGCGATGGCCGACACGCTCGTCTATGACAGCGCGATGCGCCTCTTCGGCGACCTCGCGACGCCGCAGGTCCTGGCCGCGGCGGAGGAGGGCGTCTGGCCCGCCTCGCTGTGGGACGCGGTCGCACAGGCAGGCTATCCCGAGGTGCTCGCCGACGGCGTCGGCGGCATGGCCGAGGCCGCGGCAATCCTGCGCGCCGCCGGCCGTCATGCCGCCCCGATCCCGCTCGCCGAGACGATGCTCGCACAGTTCCTGTGCGGCGCCGCCGGCATCGCTGCACCGTCCGGCCCCCTGACCGTGGCGCCGGTCGAGCCCGACGACCGCATTCTATCGGTCGGCGACACTCTGGCGGGCCGCGCCGGCTTTATCCCGTGGGGTCGCGATGCTGCCGCAATCGTCTTGATTGCCGAGGAGGGCCTGGCAATCGCGCCGCAAGGGCAGGCAAGCTTCGAGCCGGCGCGCAACCTCGCCGGCGAACCGCGCGACCACCTGACTTCGGCCGCCGCCGAGGCGCCGCCCTGCCGGCTGCCCGACGGGATCGATCAGGGCCTCGTGCTGCGTCTCGGCGCCCTGATGCGGGCAGCACAGATGGCCGGAGCGATGGAGGCGGCGCTCGACCTCTCGACCCGCTACGCCAATGACCGCGTGCAGTTCGGCCGACCGATCGGCCGGTTTCAGGCGGTCCAGCAGCAATTGGCCCTGCTCGCCGAGGAGGCCGCAGCGGCGCTCGTCGCCGTCGAGAGCGCGGCGCGGGCCGTCGCCGCTTCGCGCCCCTCGGCCGCATTCG
>DATFCQ010000134.1:0-12820 GCA_035252905.1 Allostellaceae bacterium
GATGACGACCCGGCGGGCGGCGAGAAGCGCCGCGGCGGCACGCTCGACGTCGTGCGGGTCGGCCGTCGGCCGGTGCGGCGGCAGGCCCCTCCCCTCCCCGTCGATGACCGCAGGCTCGGCGATGCCCTGCTGCTCGATGACCTCGCCCTGCAATCCGGCGAAGTCGAGATGGGTCGGGCGCGGCGTTCCCGCCAAGGCGGCGGACCAGGCAAAGCGCAACAGGCGCGGCAATTCGGAAGCGCGTTCGACCGGACTGGAAAATTTGGTGACCGCGGCAAAGAGCGGCGCGTGGGCGATTTCCTGATAGCTGTTGCGGTTCTGAAACGGCTCCGGCTTGTGCCCGGTCAAGGCGACGACCGGGCTGCGGCCGAGAAAGGCGTCCTGCAACCCGGCGGCGAGGTTCGCGGCGCCGACCGATTGGGCCATGCAGACGCCGGGCCGGCCGGCGATGCGGGCGTAGCCGTCAGCCATATAGGCCGCCGCCTTTTCCGAATGGGCGAGCACGCGCGCGATGCCCAGCCCGCCGCATTCGACGAGGGTGCGGCGCAATACCGATTCGACAAAGAAGACATGCCGCGTCCCAGCCGCGCACAAGGCCCGCGCCAGCCATTCGGCACCGTTCATCGTCTCGGATTTCGCTTGCGGCTCACTCATTGCGTTCCCTCCCGCGGCGCCGAATTGTCGAGTTCTAGAGCGTCAGACCACCGTCAACGATGACGGTCTGTCCGGTGATCATCGCCGCGCCGGCGCACAGAAAAAAGATGGTTTCGGCGATGTCCTCGGGGGTGCAGGCGCGCTTCAGGGGCGCCCGCTCGATCGAGGCGGCCTTGCGCTCGGGCGGCCATTCCCGGTTCCACGGGCTGTCGACAAAGCCCGGGGCAACGGCGTTGACGCGGATCTCGGGAGCCAGGCTGCGCGCCAGAGAGCGCGTCAGATTGACGAGCCCGGCCTTGCTCGCGGCATAGGGAATGCTGGAGCCGCTGCCCATGATGCCGGCAATCGAGGCGGTATTGCAGATGGCGCCCCGCGCTGCCCGCAGCGCCGGCACCGCGGCATGGGCGCAGCGGAAAGGCCCGAGGAGGTTTGTCGCCAGGATCGTCGACCAGAAATCTTCGCTCAGCGCGTCGAGATTTTCGAACGGGATCGGCACCGGCGTCGCCGGCGTGCCGGCATTGTTGACGAGATAGTCGAGACGTCCGAGCGCGGCGACCGCCTCGCCCACCATGCGCTCGGCCTCGCCCGGCCGCGACACGTCGCCGGGCGCCGCGACGACCCGCCCACCCGCCGCCTGCAGCCGCTCGATCGCCGCAGGGCCGCGCGGATCATCAGACAGGTGGTTCAGCGCCACCGCAGCGCCGCAGCGCAGGAAGGCCTCGGCCGTCGCCAATCCGATGCCCGAGGCTGCCCCGGTGACGAGCGCGGCCTTGCCGCGCAAATCCGCGCTGATCATCGACAAAGACTCCCCCGAGAACCGCAAAGGGGCAGCATGACCCGGCCGCACGCCCTGTCAAGCCGGCATGCGCAGCCTCCAACCGGCGGGGGTTTTGTGCTATTGCTGGCGGCCACGGGACAAGGAGAGCGAACATGGCCATCGAAGCATCGAATGCAAGCGAGACAAGGCTGTTGTCGCGGCTGCCGCTGCGCCTGCATCATCACGCCTATGTCGTCCGCGACCACGAGGTCAATCGCCGGTTTTTCGAGGATCTTCTTGGCATTCCCCTGGTCGCGACCTGGTGCGAGAAGAGCTTCAGCGGCGAACTGCAAAAGGAAATCGAGTTCTGCCATACCTTTTTCGGCATCGAGGACGGCAGCGCCCTTGCCTTCTTCCAGTTCGCCGACCCGGAGATGTACGCGCTGTGCCAGGCCGAGCAGCCGGCGCGGATCGGCCGCTACGACCATATCGCCTTCAAGGTCGACGAAGACACCTATGACGCGCTGAAAGGACGCCTTGCCGGCGCCGGCGAGCCCTACCGCGAAACCAACCACGGTTACTGCAAATCGATCTATGCCACCTCGCCCGACGGGCTGATCGTCGAATTCACGGTCGATCCGCCTGATGTCGCAGAGATCGACGAGGTGCGCCGCGCCGATGCGCATGACGAATTGAAGCGCTGGCTCGCCGGCGACCGCCATACCAACAACACGCTCAGGCACCGCTCGTTCTGACCGGCGGCACCGGCTGCTTTCCGCCGCGCCGACACCCTCACCTACCAAGCCCTGCGGGCTCGGTTCCCCCTCTCCCGCAATGCGGGAGAGGGTGCCGATCGTCGGCTTCGCCGGCGGGAGGCGGGTGAGGGTTTTGTGACCTTGCCCATATGCTCACCCTCTCCTTTGCGATCCTGTGCGCGGCGGTGCCGATCGGGGCGGGATTGGCCGCCGCCGCTTTGCGGGGGGCGCCGGCGAAGCCTCCGCCTCGCCTCCTCCCGCTCGTCCACGGCCTGCTCGGCGCGGCCGGCCTTGCGGTCCTGATCGCGGCGCTCCATCACGGGCTGCCCCGGACCGGCATGGGCACTTCCGGGTTCGGTCCGGTCGCCGCCGTTCTGCTGGGCCTCGCCTTTGTGCTCGGTCTCGCCTTGGGCGCCCTGGGGCGCGGCCGCCGCCCGCCCGGTCCCCTTGTCGGCGTCCATGCGAGCCTCGCGATCGCCGGTTTTGTCGTCCTGTTGGCGCTGATCGCGCTTGGCCCGAGCGGACCGACTGTCAACTGAAGAAATGGCGGCGCCGTGTCACAGCAGGAGGGGCTCGACCGGGGCCGCCCCAAAGGGGCATGGTGGCGGCCGCTCATCCGGCTCCCGATCGGGCTTGATTGCCCCCGAACCGGGGTTTCGGATCAACGAAATCAAGGTCAGCGACGTCCAGTCTCGCCCAGAACAGGGAGGGTATCCAGACCCGGGAAAAGGAAACGCGACTGATGAGTACGATAGCGGAAATCTCGACGGGGACGCCGGCGGAAAGGCTCACCGCGCGCCTCGACCGGTTGCCGATGACGCGATCGGTCTGGAGGATGGCATTTCTCGTTTCTCTTGGCGGCTTTTTCGACGCCTTTGCATTGGAACTGATCGCCACGTTGGCACCCGGCCTGTTCCGCGCCAAGATCTTCACTGCGACGACGGTCAGCTTTTTCGGCATGGCCGGACTGGCGAGCTTTATTGCCGCCCTGTTCGCCGGGCTGTTTGTCGGCACGATCGCCTTTTCCCACGTCGCCGACCGCTTCGGCCGGCGCAGCATCTTCGCCTTCTCGCTGTTGTGGTACGGCATCGCCAGCCTCGTGATGGCCTTTCAGCACACCGCCGACGGGGTCAATCTGTGGCGCTTCATCAGCGCGATCGGCCTCGGCGTCGAGTTGGTCACGGTCGACGCCTATCTTTCCGAACTGGTTCCCAAAGCCGCGCGCGGCAAGGCGTTTGCCTTTCTGTTGGGGATCAGCGCCGCGGCCGGCCCGGTCACCTATTTCCTGGCCTGGCAATTGGTGCCGATCGCTCCGTTCGGCGTCGACGGGTGGCGCTGGGTGGTGGTGATCAGCGCGCTGAGCGCGGTTCTCGTCTGGGCTATCCGGCTCGGTCTGCCCGAGAGCCCGCGCTGGCTCGCTCAGCAGGGCCGGATCGACGAGGCCGAGCAGATCATGGCGGCGATCGAGGCCTGCGCCGAAGCCGATTTCGGCCGGCCCTTGCCGCCGCCGGGTCCGCCCCGAGTCCAGGACGCGCGCCAGGGACGGCTTGTCGAGATCTTCGGGCCGCGCTATCGCACGCGCACGATCATGCTGATGCTATTCAACTTTTTCCAGACGGTCGGGTTCTACGGGTTCTTCGCCTGGATTCCGACCCTGTTGATCGCCAAGGGCATCCTCGTCACCAAGAGCCTCGAATACGGCTTTATCATCAAGATCGCCGCACTTGCCTTTCCGTTTCTGATCATGCTGTTTGCCGACCGGATCGAACGGAAATGGCAGGTCTGCCTGTCGTGCCTGGCGATCTCGGTGTTCGGCATCGTATTCGCCAACCAGACCGCGCCGGCTACATTGATCGTCGTCGGAGCGTTTCTGGCGATGTCGACCTCGTGGCTGGCCTATTCCCTGCACAACTATCAGGCCGAGCTGTACCCGACCCGGATCCGCGCCCGCGCGGTCGGCTTTGTCTATTCCTGGAGCCGCCTGAGCGGCATGCTGACCGGGTTCATGGTGGCGTTTTTTCTGCGCCATTTCGGCGTGCCGGGCGTGTTTTTGTTCGTCGCCGCCTCAATGGCGGTGGTGATCATCTCGGTCGCCGGGCTCGGTCCGCGCACCAACAATCTGGAATTGGAGGCGATCGCGCATTGACGGAGCGCCGGCACCCGCCGCGCATCGAGCGGGTGCCGGCGGCGGGTGCGAACTCGCAGCGAAGATTGCCAATCGCCAGAAAATAAGCTAAATTATACTCTCGGGCCTGCAGAATTAGCCAGAGTGATGCAGGGAGAAGAGCGTGGCTGCCGGGTCCGATGATTTCGATTTGAGCATGGCGTGGTACCGCAAGGCGCAGAGCGATCTGCGCGCCTTTATGGAAGCCTTTGCCGTCCGCATGGCCGGGGCGGCGCCCGACCGGGTCAAGGTCGAGCGGCGACGCGACGGCCTGTTTTCCCGCACGAGCCATGTCGCCCGGGTGACGATCGCCAGCGACCCCAATGTCTATGTTCTGAGCTTTGACAACAGTCATTTGTCGGCGCATCGCGCCAAGGCGGTGCGCGGTGTGATCTTGAAGTCGGAGCCAATGGATTTCCCGGAATGGCTCGCGGCCTTGAATGCGGATCTGCAGCGTCTGGCGGAACGCGCCGGGGCCGCCCAGAACGTACTGCACGATTTCTTAATGTCCTAGAGCCTAGAGAGAGGCCGCCGGGACGGCGCCGGTCGGAGGGCGATGATGTCGTGGTTCGATCGGATCAAGGCCGGGCTCTCCGGCGCCGACGCCGGGGGCGAGGCGGATCGCCGGCGGCTCGATGAATGGGACAATGCGCTCGCCGCCAACCGGCTGCCTTCCTTTGTCGCGGCGCGGCTCGAAGCGGCTGCCGCCGGCCGGGCGCCGTGGCTCGCGACGATCAGCCCGGCCGAGCTGGCCTTGGCGCGCAGGAAGGGCATCCGCCCGCTGGCGACGGTTTCGGGCACGTGCTGGTATCACTACGGCTGGTCGTGGACCGAGGGCCACAGCGAGGGCTGGCGCCGCGCCCTGTCGCGGATGCGGCAGGAGGCGCGCCTCGCCGGCGCCCATGCCGTTGTCGACGTCAGACTGCGCAAGGTCGAGCTTGCGGTCGGCAATAGCATGGATTTCACGGTCCTCGGCACCGCAATCCGCATCGACGGGCTGGCGGCCACCCCCGACCCGATCGCGGCGACGGTGCCGGCATTGGAATTCGTGCGCCTTCTCGAAGCCGGCATCGTCCCGGTCGGTCTCGCAATTGGCGCGCAATACCGCTGGCTGACCACATTTCTCGGCCGCTCAGCGCTGCGTCTCGACGGCGGCAATCGCCCCTTCACGAGCGCGCCGCTGATCGAGTTGAGCCAGTTCTGGGAACAGGTGCGCCGCAACGCCCTGGCCGAGCTTGGCCAGGACGCGCGACGGCAGGGAAACGGCGTCCTGGCTCATACCCATTTCGGCCAGCTCCTCAAGGTCGAGGGTGGCGACAATTCTCCGCCGCGCTTCCTCGGCCGCCATATCGTGATCGGCACCGTCGTCGACAGCCGGGTGTCGGGGACAAACCGCGATCCCGCGATCCGGGCCGTCGTCGATTTGTGCGACGGGGAATCGCCCCTCCTCGCCGCCGCGCCGTCCTCGCATAACGCCGCTCCCATCCACGAAGAGGAGGGAATGATATGAGCGTCTTGAACGACATTCCGCCGCATGCGATCGAGCGCCTGCGGGGCCTGCGCCGCGAGGGCCAGGCCGGCGGCGTGTTCACCTCCGACTTCTCGGTCAACGAGTTCCTGTTGGTGCGCAAGGCCGGGTTCGAGCCGATCGGGCTGTGCGTCGGCTCGTGCATCTATCATCTCGGCCTGCAATACGGCAGCTGGAGCCGGAACCAGGAATTGGACCGCCTGTCGCAGGCGATGTACGAGGCCCGCGAACTGGCGATGACGCGCATGCGCGAGGAGGCGGCCGAAATGGGCGCCGACGGCATCGTCGGCGTCGAATTGACCGTCAAGCGGCTCGAATGGGACAAGAACATACTGGAATTCGTGGCGTTCGGAACCGGCGTCGTCCACGCCAAGGGGCATCCGGGCTTCAAGGGACCGCGGGGGCAGCCCTTTACCTCGGACCTGTCGGGGCAGGAGTTCTGGACCCTGTTGCAGGCCGGCTATCGCCCGCTCGAAATGGTCATGGGGTCCTGCGTCTATCATGTCGCCCATCAGGGGCTGCTGCGCTCGCTCGGCACGATCGGGCAGAACACCGAACTGACCAATTTCTCGCAGGCGCTCTACGACGCCCGCGAGATTGCAATGGAGCGCATGCAGCATGAGGCGATCGAGGCCGGCGCCGAAGGCGTCGTCGGCGTCGATCTGCACGAGGGCTCGCACAATTGGCAGCCGCACGTCATCGAATTCTTCGCGGTCGGCACCGCCGTCGTCCCGATCACGAGCGAACCGGACGCTGCGGCGATCCCCGATCCGCAACTTGTATTGTCGGTCAATAGTTGAGGGAGTGGCTCTGATGAGCGTGTTTGCGCGGGTCGCCGACATCCTTCAGGCGAAGACCCACAAACTTCTCGATCGGCTCGAAGACCCGAACGAGACCCTGGACCTCTCTTATGAAAAGATGCTGTCGGGCTTGCAGGAGACAAAGCGACATCTGGCCGATGTCGTGGCCCAGCAGAAATCGCTGGAGCGGCAGATCGATGCCGCCGCGGAGGAGGCAAAGAAGGCCGAAGGCGATGCCCGGACGGCGCTCGCGGCCGGGCGCGAGGATCTCGCCAAGGCGGCGCTGTCGCACAAGCAGGGGGCGCTCGAAAAGCTCGCGACCTTGAAGGCGGCGCATGCCCAGATCGGGCCGCAGGCCGACAAATTGATCATCTACGAAAAAAGGCTCGAAGAGCGCATCAAAGGCTTCCGCACCCGCAAGGAAGTCATGAAGGCGAGCTACACCGCCGCCGCCACGCAGGTGAAGGTATCGCAGTCGATGGCCGGCATCGGCAGCAGCTTCGACAATGTCGGAGAGACCCTGCGCCGCGCCGACGACAAGGTGGAAGGAATGCGGGCCAAGGCCGAGGCGATGGAGGGCCTCCTCGACAGCGGCGTTCTTTCCGACCCGCTCGACACCAAGACAAAGTCGGAGAGGGAACTCGACGCCCTCAGACTCGGCAATGCGATCGACGCCGATCTGGAGAGGCTCAAGGCGGAGCTTGCCGCCGGCAAGAGCGGCAATGCCCCATAGCCACCATTACGACCTTTTCCCGGCGAAGTAGTCGGTGATTGCGCGGGCGAGGCCGCGGGCGAGTTTTTGCCGGTAGTCCGGTCGTCGCAGCAGATGCTCCTCGTGCGGATTGGACAGACAGCCCAGTTCGACGAGGACCGAGGGGATGTCGGGCGCTTCCAGGACGACAAAGCCCGCCGAGCGCTCAGGATGGTCGAGCAATGCGACCTCGCGTCCGAGCACCGCAACGATCTCATGGGCGAAGGCGATCGACGCATTCGCGGTCTGTTGCCGCGCCAGGTCGAACAGGACGCCGCGCACAAGGCTCGGCTGCCGCGCCAGATCGACCCCCGCGACGACATCCCGGTTTTCGCTGGCGGCGAGTTCGGCCGCCTCACGATCGGAAGCTTCGGTCGATAATATGAACACCGACAATCCGCGCATGGCTGCGTCCGGCAAGGCGTCGGCATGGATCGACAGGAAGAGGTTCGCCTTGGCGGCGCGGGCAATGGCGACGCGCCGGCGCAAGGGCACAAACCGGTCGCCGCTGCGGGTCAGCACCACGCGAAACCGCCCGCTTGCCGCCAATAGCCATGCGAGCCGCCGCGCCGTCGCCAATACGACATTTTTTTCATAGATCCCGCCCGGGCTGATCGCACCCGGGTCGACGCCGCCATGACCGGGGTCGAGAACAATCGTCGGCAGCCGGGCCGGGCGGGCTTTGCGACGCTTGGGCCGCGCCCGCACCGGACCCGCAACCGAGGCCAGCGCGAGCCCAAAGAGGCGCAGCACCGCGCGGCGGCCGACGGCAATCTCCCGCATACCCCACCCCCCGACAGCGCCGCCCTGCGGGACCAGAGCGCGCTGCCCGGCCGCAACTATGGCGTAAAAGGCGGGGCCGTTCTACCGTGCAATGCCGATTGCAGGGTTGTAGGGCGCAAGAGCGCAGCGTATTACGCCATTGTCACACGGCGGAACGCACCGCCGAGGCGGCGATCCCGCTCTGCGGGATTAGGGGCGGTCAGGAGCCGCGGCGGTCGTCGTTCAACAGGCGCAGCGGCGCGGGCTCGGCGACCGGCTTGCGCACAACGAGCCGGCGCACGCCGCCGCTGCTGCGTCGCCACAGGGCAGCGAGCGGCTGCGCCAATTTCAGGCGAAAGATTTCGGCGGTAAGCGATCGGCTCGGCGCCCGCTGCAGGCTGGCCATCCCGTGACGTCGGTAATCGGCGACCCAGGCGGCAACGAGGCGCTTTTCGAGCCCGAATGCTGCCGCGGCTTCCGCGGTACTCCATCTCTCCACGAGGACGCGTTGAATAATCTGGGCCTGCTCTACTGTCGTGATCGTCCTCGCTCTTGCTGATAATTTCATTGTCGCCTCTGGAGGCTTCACCGAAGCCTTAAGTTTGATCCGCTGCCCTCCTAACATTCTGCCGATTCAAACAATTCCGCTCTCAACCGGAAACGTCGACGACGATGCGGCCGCGCACCTCGCCCCGCAAGATCCGCGGCGCCAGTTCCGGCAGACGCGACAGCGGCACGACCTCGATCATCCGCGCGAGCCGGTCTTGCGGCAGGTCGCGGGCAAGCCGCCGCCAAGCCGCCTCGCGCTCGTCGCGCGGGCACATCACCGAATCGATGCCCAACAGGTTGATCCCGCGTAGCAGAAACGGGACCACGCTGGCCGGCAGATCGCTGCCGCCGGCGAGCCCGCAGGCGGCGACGCTCGCCCGGTATTTGAGCTGGGTCAGGATCTGGGCGAGGCTGGTCCCGCCGACCGCGTCGACCGCCCCGGCCCAGCGCTCGCTGTCGAGCGGTCTTGTCGGGGGTTCCGCCAGGGCCGCGCGCTCGATCAATTCGGCGGCGCCGAGTTCATGCAAATAATCGGCGAGACCCGGCCGGCCGGTGGCGGCGACGACGCGGTGGCCCTGCTGCGCCAGCAGCGCCACCGCGACGCTGCCGACGCCGCCCGCGGCGCCGGTGACGAGAACGTCGCCCGAGCCGGGGCTGAGCCCGTGCCGTTCGAGCGCGATGACCGCCAGCATCGCGGTGAATCCGGCGGTGCCGATGGCCATGGCCGCGCGGGCGTCCAGCCCCTGCGGCCGCCGCACCAGCCAGGCGGCCTTGACCCGGGCCTTTTCGGCATAGCCGCCCCAATGGATTTCGCCGACCCGCCAGCCGGTTAGAATGACCGGGTCGCCCGGCCGGAATTCCGGCGACTCCGAGCGCTCGACGGTGCCGGCGAAATCGATGCCGGGGATGTGCGGGTAATGCCGCACCAGACGGCCCTGGCCTTGAAGGATCATGCCGTCCTTGTAATTGAGCGTCGAATATTCGATGCGGACGGTCACATCGCCTTGCGGCAATAGCGTCTCGTCGACCGTTTCGAGGCGCGGCACGATCCGGCCGCCCTCCTCGTGCAAGACCAATGCGCGAAAATCCGCCATTGTCTCCTCCCGCGGATCAGCCGCGCAGCGGTTCGAGGATGCTGACGAAATTGGCGACCGCGGCGCCGCCCATGTTCATCACGCCGGCGAGACGCGCCCCGGGGATCTGCATGTCGCCGGCCCGGCCGGTCACCTGCATCGCCGCCAGGACGTGCATCGACACCCCGGTGGCGCCGATCGGGTGCCCCTTTGCCTTGAGCCCGCCCGAGGGGTTGACCGGCAGTCTTCCGTCCTTCTCGGTCCAGCCTTCGAGGATCGCGCGCGCGCCCTCGCCCTTCGGCGCGAGCCCCATCGCCTCGTATTCGATCAGTTCGGCGATCGTGAAACAGTCATGGGTCTCGACCAGATCGAGATCGTCGAGAGCGAGGCGTGCGGCGGCCAGCGCCCGCCGCCAGGCGAGCGCTGGGCCGTCAAAGGCGATCACGTCGCGCCGGCTCATCGGCAAAAAATCATTGACCTGCTCGGCGGCGCGAAAGGCGATCGCCTTGCGGAAGCCGAGCGCAGTGGCGGTATCGGCGAGCACGATTGCGGCGGCGCCGTCGGACACCAATGAGCAGTCGGTGCGCTTCAATGGTCCGGCGACGATCGGGTTCTTGTCGGATACGGTGCGGCAGAACGCGTAGCCCAGATCCTTGCGCATCTGCGCCATCGGGTTGGCGACGCCGTTCTTGTGGTTTTTCGCGGCGATCCGGGCGAGGGCGTCGGACTGGTCGCCATAGCGCTGGAAATAGCTCTCGGCGATGCGTCCGAAGATGCCGGCAAAGCCGCCGGCAATGCCGTCCTCCTCCTTGCGGTAGCTGGCGCCCAACAGGATGTCGCCGATTTGCGCGCCGGCGACCTCGGTCATCTTTTCGACGCCGACGACGAGGGCGAGCCGCGCCCGCCCGGCGGCGATCGCGTTCAATCCCTGATGGATCGCCGCCGAGCCGGTGGCGCAGGCGTTCTCGACCCGGGTGGCCGGTTTGAAGCGAAAGGCGGGGTCGGCCTGGAACACCAGCGAGGCCGGGAATTCCTGGCGCACAAAGCCGCCGTTCATCGTGCCGAGATAAACCGCGTCGATATCGGCGGCGCCGATCCCGGCGTCGGCGAGCGCCGCCTCGGCAACCTCGACGATCAGCGATTCGAGGTCCCGGCCCTCATGCTTGCCGAATTTGGTATGTGCCCAGCCGATAATGCACCCGGTCATGCCTGCCTCCAGAAGAGCCGGCCGCAGAAAGGCGGGAGCCTCTCCGCGCTGCTACGGCTTGGATATATAAGTCGCGAAACCTTGCTGCGTCATTCCCGCGAAAGCGGCAAAAGCGCAGCACACCCTGGGGCTGCCTATCGTATACCCGAGTTCCCGCTTTCACAGGAGCTGGCATGGCAGAGCAAAGCGAGGCGATTACCCTCCTCCGGCCGGACGACTGGCATGTGCATCTGCGCGATGGCGCGATGCTCGCCGCCGTCCTGCCCTATACCGCGCGGCAGTTCGCCCGCGCGATCGTCATGCCCAATCTGGTGCCGCCGGTGACGACGACCGCGGCGGCACGCGCCTACCGCGAACGCATCCGTGCCGCTCTGCCGGCAGGCGCCGCCTTCACGCCGCTCCTGACCTGCTATCTGACCGACGATACCGATCCCGCCGAGGTCGCCCGCGGCCACGCCGAAGGGGTGTTCACTGCAGTCAAGCTTTATCCGGCGCGGGCGACGACCAATTCGGCCTTTGGCGTCACCGACTATCAGCGCATCACGCCGGCGCTCGAAACCATGGCCGAGCGCGGCATGCCGCTGCTCGTCCACGGCGAAGTGACCGACCCCGACATCGACGTGTTCGACCGCGAGGCGGTGTTCATCGAGCGCATGCTCGACCCGCTCCGCCGGCGCCTGCCCGAACTCAGGATCGTGCTCGAACACATCACGACCGCAGAGGCCGTGCACTATGTCGCGGAGAGCGGCCCGAACCTCGCGGCGACGATCACCGCCCATCATTTGATCCTCAACCGCAACGCGCTCTTTGCCGGCGGCATCCGCCCTCATCTCTACTGCCTGCCGATCGCCAAGCGCGAGACGCATCGCCGCGCCCTGCGCAAGGCCGCGACCGGCGGCAACCCGAAATTCTTCCTCGGCAGCGACAGCGCCCCGCATCCCGTGGCGGCGAAGGAGGCCGCCTGCGGCTGCGCCGGCATCTTCACCGCGCCCGCGGCGATCGAACTCTATGCCGAGGTGTTCGAGGAGGAAGGTGCGCTCGACCGCCTCGAAGGCTTTGCCGCATTGTTCGGTCCGGCCTTTTATCGGCTTCCCGCCAACGAGGCCCGGATCACATTGCGGCGAGAGCCGCTCGCAGTTCCCGAACGGGTCGGCGCCGGGGAGAGCGCGATTGTCCCGTTCCGCGCCGGCGAGATTTTGCGCTGGCGCCTCGCCGAGTGACGGGCGCCGGGGACTTCACGCGCATTCGGCGAGGGCAGCTCTGGCGTCGGCCGGCAAGCGCGCACCTTCGAGATGGTGGCGGTGCCATAGCGCATAGAACAACAGGGTCCAGGCGGCGCGCCCGGCGTGCCGATCGGCGGCGGCGGCGAACAGGCGCTCGACCGCCTGCGGCCGGCAGATTTCCCGCACCGCCGGCGAGGCGGCAACGAGCGGCCCGATCTCGCCGGCGCGGCGCGCAATCCACCGCCCGACCGGCACGGTGAAGCCGCGCTTGCGGGCGAGTGGACGCGAATCGGGCAGATGCTCGGCAAGCCAGCGGCGCAACAGCCATTTGCCGAGCCCGCGCCGGACTTTGAAGGCGTCAGGCAGGGAAAAGGCAAAACCGGCGACGGCGGGATCGAGAAACGGGGTGCGCCCCTCGACGCCATGCGCCATCAGGCAGCGGTCGAGCTTCAACAACAAATCGTTCGGCAGCCAATCGGCGCAATCGACCGCTTGCGCCACCTGGAGGGCGCTGCGGCCGCTTCCGCCGCCGCGCGCCTCGGCGGCGGCGATGCCGTCGCGCCAGCCGGCGATCTCGCTGCGCAACACGCCGAGCCA
>DATFCQ010000135.1:0-9718 GCA_035252905.1 Allostellaceae bacterium
GCACGCTGGAGGGGTCGCGGAAGCGCAGGCGGTCGAGGCTACCAGCGCCGCGCGCCGGATTCCAGCCGCCAAGCCGCCTGCAGCCGCGTCAGACTGTGACGGCGGGCGTCGCGATCCGGCCGTCGCGGATCGACACGCGCCGCGGCGCCTGCTCCGCGAGGCGGACGTCGTGCGTGGCCACGATCACCGTCGCGCCGTGGCTCGAGGCGGTGCGGGCGAGCAGTTCGACGATGTCGCCGCCCGTCTTCGAATCGAGGTTCCCCGTCGGCTCGTCGGCGAGGACGACGCGCGGCTCGACGACGAGCGCCCGGGCGATCGCGACGCGCTGCTGCTCGCCCCCCGAGAGCCGCGCCGGCCGGTGCCCGGCGCGTCGCGCAAGGCCGACGCGGTCGAGCAGGAGCGCCGCCTTTTCGCGCGCCCGGCGCCGCGGCAGGCCGGCGATCATCTGCGCCAGCATGATGTTTTCAAGAGCCGAGAATTCCGGCAGCAGATGATGAAACTGATAGACAAAGCCGAGCTCGCAGCGGCGCATCAGGGTGCGCCGCTCGTCCGGCAGGCTGCCGCACTCCCGCCCGCCGATCAGGACCGCGCCCGCATCCGGGCGTTCGAGCAGGCCGGCGATATGCAACAAGGTCGACTTCCCGGCGCCCGAAGGCCCGACCAGCGCCACCGCCTCGCCCGGCCGCAACACCAGATCGATGCCGTCGAGCACGACCAGTTCGGTGCCGGCCTGCTTGAAGACGCGGCGCACCGCGCGCAGTTCGAGGGCCGGGACGGTTGCTCTCGATCCCCCAAACTCTTCCCCCCTCTCCCCCACCGGGGGAGAGGGCCGGGGTGAGGGGGCGAGGCGAGAGCTGGAGAAGCCCCCCTCACCCTCCCCTCTCCCCCCGGTGGGGGGAGAGGGTTTTGAAAAGGATTTTGTAAAGAGGGGCGTCATTCGTAGCGCAGCGCCTCGACCGGGTCGAGGCGCGCCGCGCGCCAGGACGGATAGAGCGTGGCGAGAAAGGAGAGCGCGAGCGCCATCACTACGACCGCGGCGACCTCGCCCGGATCGATCCGCGCCGGGATGCGGGTAAAGAAATAGATCTCGGCCGCAAACAAATCGGTGCCGATGATCCGCTGCACAAATTCGCGGATCGCCTCGATGTTCTCGGTGAAGGCGATCCCCAAGGCCAGACCCGCCAGGGTCCCGACCACCCCGATACTGGCGCCGCTCAGAATAAAGACACGCAGGATCATGCCGCGCGAGGCGCCCATCGTGCGCAGAATTGCGATGTCGCGGCCCTTGTCCTTGACCATCATGATCATGCTGGAGACGATGTTGAACGCGGCGACGAGGATGATCAAAGTCAGGATCAGGAACATGACGTTGCGTTCGACCTCGACCGCGTTGAACAAGGTCGAATTGGCCTGCTGCCAGTCGACGATGCGCACCTTGCCGCCAAGCGCCGCGGCGATGGCGCGGCCGACCGCCGCCGAGCGGTCGGGGTCGCCGATATAGACTTGCAGATCGGTGACCGCATTCCCGGTCTGGAAAAACACCTGCGTCGCCTTCAACGGGGCGTAGATGAAGCTGTTGTCGTATTCGTACATGCCGACGTCGAACAAGGCGACGACATGATAGGTCTTGAGCCGCGGCATCGTGCCGAAGGCGGTGTCGGTGCCCTGCGGCGAGATCACCGTCACGGCGCCGCCGACCCCGACGCCGAGCTGGCGCGCCAGGCGGTCGCCGACGGCGATCCCGTCATCGCCGAACTCGGCGAGCGAGCCGGCGACGATACGGCCCGAGACCAGTTTCAGCCGGCGCAGATCGTCCGGTCGGATGCCGTGCACGAGCGCCCCGGCGGCGCCCTGCCGCGAGGTCGCCATGACCTGTCCCTCGACCGTCGGGATCACGGCGGTGACGCCGGGTATTCTTTTCACCTTGTCGGCGGCAGCGGCGTAATCGGCGAGCGGGCCGTTCCCGGCATAGACGCCGAGCGCGCCGTTCAATCCGAGGATGCGGGACAGCAGATCGGCGCGGAACCCGTTCATGACCGACATCACGATGATCAAGGTGGCGACGCCGAGCGCGATCCCCAACAATGAGAAGATCGCGATGACCGAGACAAAGCCCTCCTGCCGCCGCGCCCGCAAATAGCGGAACGCGACCATCCGCTCGACGGCGCCGAAGATCACGGCCGGAAATCGGTCGGTTCGTCCGAAGCGGCTATCGGCCTCAGCGCGGCCAGCACGTCTTCGGTATATTCGATGGCGCCGTCCCAGTAATTGACCAGCGCGTCCTGGTTCAATGCGATCCACCGTTTCACGAGGTCGAATTCACGAACACTGATCTGGCCGCGAACGACGCGCGGGGTCGGACGCAGCGCGACGGTAATCATTTCCGAAGGGCGAACCTTCGCAGCGCGCGCCAGCTTGATCCGAACATCGTGTCGCGCCCCCCCTCGTTGCGAGATGAACACGATAAAGGGCAGTCCCGTGCGCTCGGGACGCAAATTGGCCATTTCGAACAGTGCCTGCCCGGCAGCGGCTTCGGAAGCAATCTCCTTGATCGCCACGTTGAGACATCCTTCCCGTCAGGGATGCGGCGGAATGCGCTGCGCTTTTCCGCCCTACGGGACGGTGTAGGGCGGAAAAGCGCAGCGCATTCCGCCAATATCACGGCAAAAACCGCGCCAGCGCCGCCTCCAGGGGCAGCTCCTGCCGCGCGCCCGAGCGCCTGTTCTTGACTTCGATCGTGCCGGCGGCGAGACCGCGCGGCCCGAGGATCAGTTGCGCGGGCAGACCGATCAGATCCATCGTCGCGAACTTGGCCCCCGGCGACTCGTCGCGGTCGTCATACAGCACCTCGACCCCGGCGCCCTGAAGCTTGCCGTAGAGGTCGTCAGCCGCCTGCCGGCAATGCGCGTCGCCCGGGCGCAGATTGATTAGGCCGACGCGGAACGGCGCCACGCTCTCGGGCCAGATGATGCCGGCATCGTCGTGATTGGCCTCGATCAGCGCGCCGACGAGGCGCGAGACGCCGATCCCGTAGGAGCCCATTTCGAGCGGCACCGGCTCGCCGTCGGGGCGGGTCACGAGGGCGCCCATCGGCCGCGAATATTTGTCGCCGAAATAGAAAATATGGCCGACCTCGATGCCGCGCGCGGTGACGAGGTTCCCGTCCGGGATCGGGCATTGGCCCGGATCGTGCTTCTCGTCGGTGGCGGCGTAGAGCGTCGTATAGCGCGCGACGATCGGTGCGAGATCGCCGCGGTAATCGACCTCGGCGGCGAGAATGTCAGTGTCGAGCCAGGCGCGGTCGCAATAGACCGCGGATTCGCCGGTCTCGGCGAGGATGATGAACTCGTGGGAGAGATCGCCGCCGATCGGCCCGGTGTCGGCCTGCATCGGGATCGCCTTCAGCCCCATGCGGGCGAAGGTGCGCAGATAGGCGACAAACATCTTGTTGTAGGAGCGGCGCGCTCCCGCCGCGTCAAGGTCGAGGCTGTAGGCATCCTTCATCAGGAATTCGCGCCCGCGCATGACGCCAAAGCGCGGGCGCACCTCGTCGCGGAACTTCCACTGGATGTGATAAAGGATCTTCGGCAGATCGCGATAGCTCTTGATCGTGGCGCGGACGATCTCGGTGACCTGCTCCTCGTTGGTCGGCCCGTACAGCATCTCGCGCTCGTGGCGGTCGCGGATGCGCAGCATCTCCTTGCCGTAATCCTCGTAGCGGCCGCTCTCGCGCCACAATTCAGCCGGCTGGATCGTCGGCATCAGGATCTCCTGCGCGCCGGTGCGGTCCTGCTCCTCGCGGACGATCGCCTCGACCTTTTTGAGGACGCGCAGGCCCAGGGGCAGCCAGGAATAGATGCCGGCGCTCGATTGCCGGATCATGCCGGCGCGCAGCATCAGCCGGTGCGAGACGATCTGCGCCTCGCTCGGGTTCTCGCGCAACAGCGGCAGGAAGTATTCGGAAAGACGCATCGAATTCACCAGCTTGGCGACGGCGCACTCTAGGTTCGGGACGCGCGGCTTCGCAAGGCCGCCGTCGTCGCGGGCGCAAGGCGCGCAGAGACCTGCCCTCCCGCCCGTCCGGCGTGATAAGGAGAGCCCGGCTGCGCGGTTTGCGGAGGAGCGCCATGGCGGACAAGATTCGGCTGGGCCTGATCGGCGCCAGCGTCAAGGGCACCTGGTCGGCCCGTTCCCATCTGCCGGCGGTGGCGGCCAGTGCGGATGTCGAATTGACCGCGGTCTGCACCACAAGGGCCGACAGCGCCGAGGCGGCGCGCCGCGCCTACGGCGCCCGCTTGGCCTTCGACGACTACCGCAAGATGATCGCCGCGCCGGACATCGACGCGGTCGCCGTCGTCGTCCGCGTGCCCTCGCATTACGCGCCGACCCGGGCGGCGCTGGAGGCGGGCAAGCCCGTCTATTGCGAATGGCCGCTCGGGCGGACAACGGCGGAAGCCGAGGAATTGTCGGCGCTGGCGGAGGCGGGCGGGCTCGTCACCGCGGTCGGCCTGCAGGCCCGCGTCGATCCGGCCCTGATGCACATGCAGGAACTGGTCGCGTCCGGCTTTGTCGGCGAGGTCATGGCCGTCCATGTCAGCCTGTTGCGCGAGGGCGTCCTGTCCCGGCCTTCGCATCGCACCTGGCAGCGCGACGCCGAACTCGGCGCCAACACCTTGACCATCGCCAACGGCCACACGGTGGACGCGATGCGCTTTGTCGCCGGCGATTTCCGGCGGCTTTCGGCCGTGGTGGCGACGCAGGCGAAGCAATGGCTCGACACCGGCACCAACACCCTCTTGGACGTCACCGCGCCCGATAACGTCCTGCTCAGCGGCCTTCTGGCGAACGGCGCCGTCGCCTCGGTCCATGTCGGCGCGATCCCGTTCGCCGGCAGCGGCTATCGCATGGAAATCTACGGCCGCGCCGGGACCTTGGCGGCGACCGGTGCGGAGTCCCCGCAATTGAGCGCGGTCTCCCTCTACGGGGCACAGGGCGGCAACAGGCTCGCGCCGATCCCCGTGCCGGAGCGCTTCCGTTTCGCTTCGCCCGGCACGCCGCCCGGCGAGGCCTTCAATGTCGGCCAGATGTACCATCTGTTCGCGCAAGCGATCCGCGATGGCCAAAGCCGCCAGCCGGATTTTGCGACCGCGCTTGCCCTGCACCGCCTCGTCGACGCGATCAGCGCGGCATCGGACACCGGCCGCGAGGTGAGCTTCGCATAGCTCCCGCGGCGACGGCTGCCGGCCTCATCGCCCCCTCCCCCGTGTCCACGGGGGAGGGCCGGGGTGGGGGCGAGCCGCCCAATTTCTCAGGAGAAGAACATGGCGCTGCTTATCGTCAATCTCGACAAACTTATCGGCAACGCCCAGGCTTGGCGCGACGTGTGCGCGGACCGGCTGCCCGCCCTGGAACTCCGCATCTGGCCCGATATCGGCGAGCCGGCCGAGATCGAATATCTCGCCTTCATGCGTCCCGATTTTGACGTTCTGCCGGAATTTCCGAATCTGAAGGCGATGTTCAGCCGTTCGGCGGGGGTCGAAGCCTTCATCAACCATCCGAGATTGCCCAAGGTCCCGCTCGGCAAGGTGGAACCGGAGGGCGGCGACCCGATGATGACCGAATACGTCGTCATGCACGTGCTGCGCCTGCACCGCGACATGCCCGCCTATCAGGCGGCCCAGGCCAATCGCGAGTGGCGCCGGGCGCGGATTGTCCGGCCCGAGGAACGGCGCGTCGGTTTCCTCGGCTACGGCATGATGGCGAAAGCGCCGGCGCTGGTATTGAAGTCGCTCGGGTTCCCGGTTTCGGCCTGGGTGCGCACCCCGCGGGAGGCCGCCGAAATTCCCCTCTTTCATGGCCGGGAGCAGCTCGAACCGTTCCTCAACCAGACCGACATTGCCGTCTGCCTGTTGCCGCTGACCAAGGAAACCGAAGGCATCTTCTGCGCCCGCACCTTTGCCATGATGCCGAAAGGGGCGATGCTGGTGAATGTCGGGCGCGGCAAGCACGTGGTCGAAGCGGACCTGATCCAGGCGCTCGACGCCGGCCAGTTGTCCTATGCCGCATTGGACGCGCTGTGGCCCGAGCCCCTGCCGCCGGAAAGCCCGCTGTGGCGGCACCCCAAAGTGACCGTGATGCCGCATGTGGCGCGGCGGCCGACCGTCGTCCAGCTCGTGACCGAGATCGCCGCAAATATCCGCAGCCTCGACGCGGGCGGGCGGCTGCTGCAGGAGATCGACCGCGCTCTCGGGTATTGATCCGCCGTCATGCGATATCGGGGATCGGAGTGTCTCAGTATCATGTTGGAATACTGTCGTTCCGGGGCGCGGGCGTGAGCCCGCGAACCCGGAACCCATGAACACAGATCCTCGAAAGTATTGGAAAAGCCGGTGTTCATGGATTCCGGGCCCGGCGCTTAGCGCCGTCCCGGAATGACGCCTTGTGTTGCAATTCAAACTGAGAAGCTACACGGGGATCGGCCCGACATAGGCCGAGGTCGGGCGGACGAGGCGGCCCTCCCGGCGCTGCTCCAAGGCATGCGCGAGCCAGCCGGCGCAGCGCGCGACGGCAAAGACCGGGGTGAACGCCGCGCGCGGGATGCCGACCGCGTCGAGCAACAGGGCCGCATTGATCTCGACATTGGGTTCGAGCGCCGGGCGGCCCGGCTTCAGCCGCGCGAAGACGGTTTTGACCTCGCGCTCGACCCTTGCGGCGAAGGCGCGCCTCCCCGCTTCCGGCCCGAGCCGATCGAGCGCCGCCGCGAGAGCCGCGGCGCGCGGGTCGCCGCGGCGAAAGACGCGGTGCCCGAACCCCATCAGCCGCTCGCCGGCGGCGAGCGTCCGCTCGATCCAGGCCGCGGGATCGCCGCTCGCCGCGATCGCGTCGAGCATGTCGAGCGTCGGACCCGGGGCGCCGCCGTGGCGCGGGCCGCTGAACGCGCAATAGGCGCCGATCACGGAAGCGGCCAATGAGGCGCCGCTCGAAGCGATGATGCGCGCGGTGAAGGCCGAGGTGTTGAGCCCGTTTTCGAGCACCGCGGCGAAATAGGTGTCGAGCGCCTCCGCCATCGCCGCAGGCGCCGGGGCGCCCTGGATCATGCGCAACAGATCGGCGGCGGTGGCGAGAGCAGGATCGGGCGGCACCGGCGCCTCCCCCCGCCCCGCCCGCACCAGGGCGGCGACGGCGACCGGCAGCGCCGCGAGGATCGCCGCCGGCGTGCTGTCGGCGGGCAAATATTCGAGCGACAGTCTGACGCCGTCGACAAGCGGCCGCGCCGCCGCCGGGCTCAGCCATTCGCCGAGATGGGCGAAGGCCCGCTGCCGCGCTTCTGCGAGTTCGGCGCGGACGCCGGAGCGCGACAGCCCCTCCCCGGCAAAACCCTCCCACAGCAGCGCCACCGCGCCCTCATAGCCGTATTCGGCGACGATCTCGGCGAGCGTATGCCCGCGCAGCCACAGGAGGCCGCGCTCGCCGTCGCTGCGGGAGAGAACGGTCTCGGCCACGATCACCCCTTGAAGCCCGCTGTCCATCGCCCTTCCTCCCGTGCCTAGCATCGGCATATATCGTCAAGCTGCGAGCTGTATTGCCCTTTCCGCCCTTCAGGGGCTGACAAGGGTTGGTATGGCTCGCATGAACCGTGCTCGGCCTTTCGATACCGGACCGCGGGCGTCTCGCCCGCAGGCGGCCGTAGGCCGGCCCGCCACAAGGGCGGAATGCGCCGGGAATGCGGGCGAGACGCCCGCGGTCCGAAATGACCGCTTTGCCGCACATCGCTCTGAGCCCGCCATAACCGATACCTACCCCTGTCAGCTCTGCCCTGGCGGCGGAGAGGGAGAGGTTAGGGGCAGTGTGCCGGAGCCGGGGGCGCATTTGTCAATGACGCCCCGGGCAGAAGCGCGGCTTTACCTTGGCGTTCCCGCTACGGAACGGCATTCAACCGCACCTCAACAAAATTATTTATAAAATTACCTGAAATTCTGCGTGACGGCGGGCGTGATCCGCGCGTAAGATCCGCCTTGCAAAAAACTCGCGGCTGCCATGTCGGCCCAGGTTTAGGGAGGAACAGTCCGCCGGAGCGAGCGATCGCCCGGTGCGGGAGACGGCGAAGAGGCAGGGCGGTGGCCCTGCCTCTTTTGCGTCGGACATCACGTGAAGAACAGACAAGGGCAGCAGGGATGACCGTCAATCGCGGCTATCAGTTCTTTCAGAACCCGGGGCCGACCAACATTCCCGAGCGCGTATTGCGGGCGATGAACCGCGGCGCGATCGACTTCACCGGCAAGGAGTTCCGCACCATCGCAACGGAATGTTTCGCCGGATTGCGGCGCGTCTTCCAGACCGAGGAGGCGATCGTCGCCTATACCGCCTCGGGTCATGGCGCCTGGGAGGCGGCGCTCACCAACCTGTTCTCGCCGGGCGACCGGCTCCTGTTGGTCGAGAGCGGCTATTTCTCGTTGCATTGGGGGCAGCTCGGCGAGGCGCTCGGGCTCTCGGTCGAGACCCTCGCGACCGATTGGCGCAGCGGCGCCGACCCCGTCGCCTTGGAGTCGCGCCTGCGCGAGGACCGCGAACACGCGATCAAAGCGGTGCTCGTCGTCCACAACGAGACCTCGACCGGGGTCGCCAACCGCGTCGCCGAATTGCGCCGCGCGATCGACGCCGCAGGGCACCCGGCGCTCTTTCTGGTCGACGTGATCTCCTCGCTCGCCTCGATCGATTTCCGCATGGACGAATGGGGCGTCGACGTCGTCGTCGGCGGCTCGCAGAAGGGGCTGATGCTGCCTTCGGGGGTGGCCTTCACCGCGGTCGGCGCGCGCGCCCGCAAAGTCGCCGAGACCGCCCGCCTGTCGCGGATCTACTGGGACTGGCGCAGCCTGTTGAAGGGAACCGAGCAGGTCCATTTCAACGGCACCGCGCCGGTTCACATCTTCTACGGTCTGCAGGAAGCGCTGCGCATGATCGCCGAGGAAGGGCTCGATGCGGTGTTCCGGCGGCATCACCGACTGGCCGAGGCGACCCGCCGCGCGGTCGCGGCGTGGCAGGGCAATGACGGGCCGGAAATCTTCGCCTCCGATCCGCGCGTGCGCTCCGACTCGATCACCGCCGTAGTGCTGCCCGAGGGCCACGACGCCGAGCGGGTGCGCGAGATCTGCCTCGACCGCTTCAGCGTATCCTTGGGCGGCGGGCTCGGCCCGCTCGTCGGGCGGGTCCTGCGCATCGGCCACATGGGCGATCTGAACGAACCGATGATGCTGGGCGCGCTCGCTGCGGTCGAGATGGCGCTTACCCTTGCCGGCGTGCCGCACGGCAAAGGTGGCCTCGATGCCGCGACGGATTATCTCGCCGCCGAGGCCGCCGCCGACCGGTGTTGAAGCGACCGACGGGATCGCAATCCAAGCAAGCTTCACCGGGTTGGTCCACACAATCTCGCCGCCCCTAGGTTCTCCCTCTCCCCCGCAGGCCGGGGGAGAGGGTAGGGTGAGGGGGCCGTAGAGGGCAGAATCCGGCATCGCCCCCCTCACCCTGCCCTCTCCCCCCGCGAACGGGGGGAGAGGGAATGAAAAAAGCGCCGCGAGGCATTTGTGGATGAACCCACAGAAATTTGCTTAATCCCGCATTGCCCCGTTTTGCGGGGCCGTCGCGGGTGAAGGGATGCCGGACGAGGCGGAACAGGCGCTCGCGCGCGAGATCGTGCGCGACGCGGCGCGGCGCTACGTCA
>DATFCQ010000136.1:0-44930 GCA_035252905.1 Allostellaceae bacterium
GAGACCAGCGCCGGCAGCGCCGACGGGCAATGCCCGAGCAGCCGGGCCATCGCCTGCGCGTTGACATTCGTGTGCCCGGCATCCCAGGCAATGTGCGTCGTCATAAAGCGCAGGCACGACACGATGTCCGGCCCCAGCAGATCGACGCAGCGGCCGACAAGGCGCTTGCCGTAATAGAGCGGCAATCTCTCGATCTCGTACTCGATCGCAATCTGGGCATAGGGGGCGATGCCGGCGAGGTTGTCCTCGTGGACCCGGCAGTAGCGCAATACGCCGGGGCTCGGCGCCGCGTTCAACAGGCTGTCGGCGGCGATTGCCGGACTGCGGCGCGCATTCCAGCGCGCAGCCAATTTCCGCGCGTCGGCGATCATCATCCGGTGGTGCCCCGCTTCGGCGCGGGCGTGCCGGGCCAAAGCCTGCGCCAATTCGCCGAGCCCCAATGCCGCGCAGCCTGCTGCGGCGGCGCCGATCCAGCGCTCCACCGGTTCGGTCATGCGCCACCCCAAGGCGCAGAAATGCAGCAGGAAGGATTCGAGAAAGGCCGCGTCCCGGCTGGCCTCGACGGCGCCCACCCCGGGACTGGCGGCAAAGCGCAGGCGGGCCGGCGCCATCAGCCGCTCGTATTCGGCCAGCCCGTCACAGGGCACGGCTGGGCCGCGCCGGTTGAAGGGCGCCGGACCCATACGATCCCCAATACCGTCCATTGTCTGTCTCGCAGTCTGCAATGCGGCGCCGGAGGCCGGCGACACCCCCTCTACGACTGTGAGACCGGCGGCTTTATTCCGGGCGAGGGCGGCAATCGCCTCTCACCACGCAGTCCAGCCGCCGTCGACGAGGAGGCTCGACCCGGTGACAAAGGCGGCGGCGGGAGAGGCGAGAAAGACGACGGCCTGCGCGACCTCCTCGGCAGTGGCGAGCCGGCCGAGCGGGATGCGGTCGAGCACCCAGCGGCGGAACCGGGGATCGTCGAAAAAAGGCGCGGTCAGCGGCGTCACTGTGAAGGTCGGGGCGATCGAGACGACGCGGATCCCCTTGGGCGCCAATTCGACCGCCATCGCCTTGGTCAGACCTTCGAGCGCGTGCTTTGTCATCACATAGACGGTGCGGTCGCGCTCCGAGCCGACATGCCCCATCTGCGACGACATGTTGATGATGACCCCGCCCGTGTCGGCCATCAGCCGCGCCGCCCCCTGGGCCACGCGAAAGGCGGCCTTGACGTTGAGCGCCAACAGGAAATCGAGCGTGTCCTCATCGACCTCGAGAAACGGCTGCGGCCGGTTGGCCCCGGCATTGTTGACGAGGATGTCGAGCCGGCCGATCGCGGCGAAGGCGGTCCGCACGGCCTCTATGTCGGTCACGTCGAGCGGCAGGGCGCGCGCCCGGCCGCCGCTCTCGGCGATCGCGGCGGCGACCGCGTCGAGCTCCGGCGCGGTGCGGCTCGCGAGGATCAATTCGGCCCCGGCGGCGGCGAGCGCCAGGGCGACGGCGCGCCCGATGCCGCGCCCGGCGCCGGTGACGAGGGCAACCTTGCCGTCGAGGCGAAACCCCGGGTCAGGAGCGGCCACGGCTCAGGCCCCGAGCCCGTCGGCATAGGTTTCGACAAGGCGCCAGGCTTCGGCCCCGGCCTTGTCCCGCCAGCGCGCGTAGAAATCGCCGAGCCGGCGGCGGAAATCGGCGGTGTCGGCCTCCTCGGTCCGCATGCCGCGGCGCGCGAGATCCGCGGCTCCGGCGGCGTTGACCCGCTCGGTGTCTTCGCGCTGCAACAATGCGAACCTCTCTGCATTACGTTCGACACTATCCTGCAGGTCGCGCGGCAATGCGCTCCAGGCGGCGTCATTGGCCATCAGGGTGAACCCCGACCACCAATGACCGGTCAGCGAGAGGCAGGTCTGCACCTCGTAGAGGCGCAACGACAGGACGACGCCCAGCGGGTCGCTCTGACCGTCAAAGCGCCCGGCCGCCAATGCCTCGTAAAGCCCGCTGAACGGGACCATGCCCGCCTCGGCGCCGAGCGTCGTGAAAAAATCGGCGGCGAGCGCTCCGCCCGGGCTGCGGATCTTGAGCCCTTTCAGATCGGCGGCGGTACGGATCGGCGTCGCCCGCGTCGTCAGATGGTGGAACCCGTTCTGCCAGGAACGGCGGAAGGCGTGGAGGCCGTTTTGCGCCAGCTCGCCGCGGATGCGGTCGCCGAGCCCGCCGTCGAGGGCGGCGAATACCGCCTTTGCGTCGGTAAAGGCGAAGGGCAGCAGCGGCAGCGCGCTCGCCGGCGCGAGCTCGCCGAGCGTCGCGCCGGCGAGGTAGAAGTCGAGCCTCTGGGCGCGCAGATCGGCGAGCATCTGCGGGTCGGGCCCGAGCCGGCTTTCCGGAAACACGGCGATCGCGAGCCGGCCGCCGCTGTCGGTGCGGATGGCCTCGGCCATCTCGGTGAGGCGCCGGACGGTCGGGCTCTCGGCCGGCTGGTTCAATCCGAGGCGATAGCGGAAGAGGGCGGTCTCGGTCATCATCGGCTCCGGGAGCGCGGGCCCCTGAGCTTGTCGAAGGGCCGCCCTCGAGTTGCTATGCGGGCGGGACGCCCGCGTTCCAAAGGCGGCGATGCTAGCAGAAAAATCCGCGGCGGCGCATGGACTCGCAGAGCGGTCTCGCCTAGCATGGCCGATATAACCGGAAGGCGGAACGGATGAACGAGAAGATCAAGGTGTTCTGGCAGCCGCATTGAACGAGCTGCCTCAGGGTCAAGGAGTACCTCTCGGTCCGTGGGATCGAGTTCGAATCGATCAATGTTCTGGCCGACGAGCGCGGCCTTGCTGAATTGCGGCGATTGGGCGCGCATTCGGTGCCGGTCGTCGCGCGCGGCGACCGCTTTGTCTTCGCCCAGGTGATCCGCGACGTCGTCGAATTTTTGGGGCTCGACGAGAACACCGGTCCGGCCTTGTCGCCCGCCGCACTCCAGGCGCGCTACGACCATGTGCTCGATACCGCGATCCGGCTCTCTCGCCAGATGCCGGATGAGAGGCTCGAAACCCGCCTGCCGAACCGGCCGCGCTCGTGGCGCGTGGTCATGCACCACATCTTCCGGATCGGGGTCGCCTTTCTCGACAGCGAGGAGACCGGCGCGCGCCTGACCTATGAGAGCCTGACTGCGCCGCCGCCGCCCGAAATGCGCACGAGCGCTGCGATCGCGCTGTTCGGCGAGGCGGTGCGGGCGCGTTTTGCGGCGTGGTGGCGGCGCGAGGCGGAGGGGAACTTCACCCGGCCGATGCCGACCTATTTCGGCGAAACCTCGCGGCACGAGATGCTCGAACGCACGGTGTGGCATTCGACCCAGCACACGCGCCAGCTCGCCGCGTTGCTGGAACAGGCCGGCATCGTTCCCGACCGGCCGCTCGGGCGCGCCGACATCGCCGGCCTGCCCTTGACCGACAGGATCTGGGACGACGCGTAGCGCCGCCTATCCTTATCCTCCCGTCACACGGTTCCGGAGGAAGCGATGGCCCGAGAGGAGATCCTGTCCCGCTATCGGCACCTGCGCGCGATCAGCTCCCGTCACTTGAGGGCCGCTCTCGATTTCCTGCCGCGCGGCGCGATCCTCGAATACGCCAAGCGTCTCGGGATGCTCACCGGCAACATATTGGTGGCGGAAACGAGTCGGAGATGCCGCTGATCTTTGACCTCGCGCTCTTTACGGCCAAGCCGGGCCGCTCGCGCGCGCTCGACCGCTATGCCCGGGCGGCGCGGCTGCCGCCCGGCTCCGACGAGGCGCTCATGCTCGAGGCCATGCGGCAAGCGCGCTTTTCGATCTGGCGGGTCGAGCGGCGGCACGAGGCGGCGGGGCTGATCGTCTTCGACATATTGCGCGAGACCGAGGCGCGGCTGGTCGACGAGAATTTTGAGGCCCACGCCCAGGAGGGCATAGCCATTGGCGGACGGCTCAGCCAGCCGGAGGATTTTGCGATGACCTGCGGCGCCTTTGCGCCGGTCACGCCCGACAAGGTCGCCGAGGATCCCCGCTTCGCCATCGCGCTCTACCGCGCCGCCATCGCCAGCGGAATGATGGAGCAGGTCGCCTTTGCGTGATCTTGCCCCCGGCTATGCGCCGATCACTCGGGCGACCTGCCCGCGCTGCTAAGCAAAGTTCTATTGGTCCATACACACCATAGCCCCGTCCCCGTCATCCCGGCGAAAGCCGGGATCCACCCTTCCGCGGTACGAGCCGGTGATTGTTGGTACGAAAATGCTGTGCCTGAAAGGTTCGGCGCAGCGGAGCCGTGGGTCCCGGCTTTCGCCGGGACGACAAGAATGTTGGATCGTACATGACGATGTGTTTACCAATCTACGAAATGTTGCTTAGGTGGCCATCGCCGAAGGCCACGACGGCGTCCTTGGCGCGCTTCAGGTAGAGATGCAGATCGTGCTCCCAGCTCATGCGGCAAAACGCGGCGTGTTCCGGAGTATCGGCAAAATCCATGACCGCCTCCCCGAGGCTCGGCAAAGCGCCCGTGCCGGGAGGCTAGGGGGGGCGCGGCCGCCGGCAACCCCGGTCTGCGGCGGCCGGTGTTCGGGCGCAGCCCTATTGGAGCGGAAAATAGGCGATCCGGTCGCCGCGGAAGGTGCCGACAAACATCTCGTTGCCGATCTCCAATCCGGTCGTCGCACCGCCGAATTCGGGGTCGCCGCGACCGCTTTTGACCGTCTGCAATTTCATTGCCTCTGTGTCCCAGCGGAGGATGCGCCAGGGCTGGGTGCAGCGCGGTTTCGCGCTTTCGAAGCAGGAGAACACCTCTTTTGCCGGGACCGCCTGGCCGGCGACGATCAATGTGCCGTCGGGCGCCCAGCGCAGATTGTCGGCGAGAAAGCCGACCGGCAAGATGTCCCGCTTGACCGGCCCGGCCCCGCGCGACAGGCGCACCACCGCCTTGTTTCCCCAGGCCGCGACATAGATCCATTTGCCGTCGCGCGACACCGCGATGCCGTTGTCGCCGGACAATTCACTGCCGGGCACGCGCTTGAAGCCGCTCTGCGGGTGCCATTCGTAAACCGCGCCCGTGGTCTTGCCGGCGTTCATCTCTTCCGGCGCTTTCGGATCCTGCGGATCGAACATGTCGGTGACCGCGAACCCGCCGTCCGGCAGCGGCGCGACCGCATTGGGCCAGGTATGGGGCGGCATCACGGCGCAGCCGATCCAGGTGACGGTGGGCTCGGCGCCCTTGGCGTCAAGAGCGAAAATCTCAATCGCCTCGCGCCCGCCGTGATTGACGACATAGAGCGTATCGGCGCCGCCGTTCCCGGCGCGCAGATTGAGACCGTGCGCCGAGAATTTGCCGAGATCGGGAGCGCCGGGGCAGGCGCCGTAGGTCGCCTTGTCGGGATTGAGGCGCGGCGTGCCGACCGGAAAGAGCGGTTTCCACGTCTTGTCCCGGCTGTCGATCAGATGGAGCTTGCCGGCGGCGACGCCGCCCCCGGCAAGATCGCTGCCGATCACCCATCGGGTGCCCGGTACCTGGATCAAGTCTTCCGAATTGCGCGGCCCGCAGATGAAATCGAGACCGCCCGCAGGGCTGCACGGCGCCGCGGCGGCCGGCCGGCCGCCGCCGAGCGCGGCGGCAGCGGCGATGAAAAGACCCAAGGCGACGATCGTCTTCATCCGTCCCTCCCTTATCTGCGGCGCCGCCCGTTGCCGGAGCGCGCCCTCTTTGGCGGCGACAGAACGTTTGCGGGTTCCGTTTGGTTCAACCTGCACGCTTTAACGCATGCACCCGACAGCCGCGGCCGAAAGCGCGCCGCTTCTTGCTTTCGAGCCGCGCCTCGGGGCACAATCGCCGCCGCAGGTCAGGCGGCGGCCGCGGAGGGCAGGGCCAGGATCGTGATGCGGGCGTGGCGGAATGGCAGACGCGGCAGACTCAAAATCTGTTGTCCGTAAGGACGTGGGAGTTCAAGTCTCCCCGCCCGCACCAACGAAATTGAGCAAATAGGGTGCGATGCTTGAGCCGCTATAATCGGCTCGGCAGATTGGCAACCCTATGGCAATCACAATACGTGATCTTGGGCACTGGCCGGCTCACCTCGGCAGTATACGAGGTATGCTGGTAGACAGCCCCGGGAAGCTTCGACTGTCCACCATCAGGGTGGATCTGTCGTCCGAAGCGATGACGCAGACCCGCACGGCTCTCCCATAACCACGGACGGATCGACCCTATGATGCCTCAACGGGGGCGAAGTCACTGATCGTAGTGCTGCAAGCACAGCCAAAAATTATCAATATTAATATTTCACAATTTCTGGTTGATTTTTAGTTGTTGATAAGTATTGTTAAAAGGCATACAAAAATTTTGCTCTCGCAGAAGGTGAATTCATTATAAATTAAATTTGACTGGCAGAGATTTGTATGGTAAATTTGTGATAACATCGATGGCCGGTCACCAACGGCCAATCAATCCACCAAAGAAACAATGGAAAATTCCCTAGTGGAAGTCAGAGATGGTCGGGTCTTGGACTGACCCTGATTGAGGGAGAGAGAGTATGTTGGGTCAGGGGCGGCGTGCTGTGACGCGAAAGGCTCTGTCTAAATATTCTCAAGATATTCGACCGACGCACCGGTCTCTATTGTCAACTCGCGGACATGACCAGAATGCTGAGGCCAGCGCTACTCCGAAACAGAGCGAAGAGAGCACGCCGAGTGGGAAGATCGTAGTCGGGTTTATCGATAGGTATTCCTTCACTCGAGAGTGCATTGCCGTATCGCTGCAAGCTGCCGGATCTGATCTTCGGATCCTGCCTTACGTCAGTTTTGCAGATGCACGAAAAGGTAATATGAAACATGATGTCTTTCTTCTTCATTGTCATAGTGAGCATAGGGAGCTCGAAATAGAGGGATTAGATGTTAAGGATCTTGGAATGATCATCCCATCAATACCAATTATTGTATTAAGTGCGATTGATGATGCCAAGTTCGTATCGGATATATTCAAGAGGGAAGTACGCGGATATATACCGCTCCAAAATACGCCTGTTGGATTGACGGTCGAGATCATTCGTCTAGTCAAAGCCGGAGGAACATTTGTACCGCTGAGCAGTCTTCAATTGCATAACATCCAGATTGATAAGGAAAGCGCTGGGATGAGCGCAAGCCGAGACTTGACAATGCGGGAGAGGACTGTCCTTAAACTCTTGAAGCAGGGCAAAGCCAACAAGACTATCGCACACGAGCTGCAACTGAGCGAGAATACGGTCAAAGCGCATATCCACAACATCATGCGGAAGATGAAGGTCAAAAATCGTACGGAAGTGGTCTGTCATGCCTATGCAACGAATCCAAGGGCTGTCAGCACTTCCTAGATTAGGCAACGCCCTGCCAATACGGGGGAAGTCAGTTCTGCGCCAACCCGCTTGAGGACGCGCTGGCATGCCTCGGCACATCAGAAATTGCCGATGACCAGGAGCGTGCGCCGGGATCGGCGCGTGGGTTTGTGTTCTGCAGCGCCTGCATCCTTCATTCTGCCGCCTGGCATCGCGGCATTACGTCATTAGTGGTCGGAGTCGTCATTGAAATATAGGGGGCGCAAGAAGTCGGGACGGTCGAGCTTTCGACTCTTGATCTGATTGATGGTCATGTAATAGAGTGGCATCAAACGACGTAGCACATAGTGAAGCCTGAAAGCGCGAGCCTTGGCGGCTCGTCGCTGTCGGCAGTGCATCACGACAGGCGGCCTTTGCGAAATTAGGCCGGACCTGAAGGCGGCCTCCCTCAGTCACGCGGCGGTGCGCCATCATCTGCCTGAGGCCAATTCATCCGAGGTATGCTCGGGGCGTAGGGCGCCATATAACAAAGGAGTCTGACCCGATCGCTGTGATCCACACCCGGGCAATGGCCAACCGGGCGCGATGGACCGGAAGACTGGCGATAATCCGGAACAGCTTGCGCGCGGCACCCCGAGTCAGGCCGCGCAGGGCGCTCACCCAATTGATCTTCTAGCAAGACGGCCAAGTGAAGACTATCCACCGATCGTCCGGGAACGCGCGCCTCTGGTCAAATCGATCCCCGGATCGGGTCCGCGTCAATTCTTTTTGGCAACGTCGCTTTTCATGTCAGGAGTCCGCATTTCAAGCCTACAGGTTTAGGGCAGACGATGCTCGCTGCCTATTGCAACATTGGCCGGGACATCTTCGCATCTCCAGACTGCGCCATCAAAACCTACCCATAAGGTGTATATCACACCCAAAAGGATGACCCCCAAAAGCGTGAATCGACATTAATTTGTTTTAAATATAATACGTCATGATACTGACACGGCGCTGAGGGCACCGATTTTATCGGGCTGGGGGGACGGGTGCCTGCGAAATCCGACAAATTGTGGGCAGAGCAAATTGGCGCCCGCGCCTTGGCCGGGGCCAATGCCCAGGATCTCCAGCAGGCGCGCCCCAGATCTCATTCCCTCCTGCAAGCGGAACATGGGCGACGCTGCCCTCAGAGACCAGCTTGGCGGTCTCCGGAAACCGTTGCATTGCTGGTCGGAGCCTTAGATTTCAGCCTGATTCTGGCGGCTGCTGCACCCCCCCTCGCGATCTACCCCGCTCCGATTGTCGGCATGGCGACGGAACCGGGAAACGTATTGACCTCCACCTTGGTTGCCCTGCTGTTTGTCGGCGGGTTCGAGCGTTTCGGCGGTTATCGAGTGACGCGATTGCCGAACCTGTATTGGCAACTGGTCAATATCGCAAAAGTTTGGGGCAGCATTACGCTGTTGATCTTATTCCTGATCGGTTTCCTCGACAAAATGTCCGAAAACCACCCGCGCGGTTGGGTTTTGGCATGGATTATTGTCACGCCCGGCCTGCTTGCGACCGAGCGCGGCATAATACGCCTCGCGCTGGCTCGCTGGCTGAAAAACGGCCATTTCGCCCGCAACGTCGTGATTGTCGGCGCCGGGCATGAAGGGCAGCAGCTGATCGCCCGATTGCATGCGCTGCGAGACGCGAACATCATTATTCGCGGCGTGTTCGACGACCGCAAATCCGGGGTGCCGGCCGCGGTCCAGGGTGTGCCGGTGCTCGGCACGACCGACGAACTCCTCCGCCTCGTGCGCCAATATCCTGTCGATGAAGCGATTATCGCTTTGCCGCTCGACGAAGAGCGGCAGCTCAGCGCGGTCTTCGATAAGCTGAAAGGAGTCGCGATCGACCTTCGTCTCAGTGCCACGCCGATAGCCGAAAAATTGCAGATCCGCGGCATGAGCTATATTTCTGAAATCCCTGTATTCGAGATTGCCGATCGCCCATTTAAATCATGGAAGGCCGCTGTTAAATGGGCCGAAGACATGTTTCTCGCGGCCTTCCTGTTGATCATTTTCGGTATTCCGATGAGCGTTGTTGCGCTTTTGATCAAGTTGGACAGCCCGGGACCGGTGTTCTTTGCACAGCCACGTTTTGGTTTCAACAACAGACCGATCCAGGTGCTCAAGTTCCGTACGATGTATGTCGATCGCGGCGATCCCTCCGGGGAGCAGCGCACAGTTCGGGATGACTCGCGCGTAACCCGCATCGGCCGCCTCCTGCGCAAGCTCAGCATCGATGAACTTCCCCAGTTGATCAATGTCTTGCGCGGCGAGATGTCGCTCGTCGGTCCGCGTGCCCATGCGATCGCGATGAAGGTCGGCGATCGGCTCTATTGCGAGGCGGTCGAGCAGTACCTGCATCGGCATCGGGTCAAGCCCGGCATTACCGGTTGGGCCCAAGTCAATGGACTGCGCGGTGAGGTCGACACGCCCAGAAAGGCGCGTGCCAGGGTCGCGCATGACCTCTATTACATCGAGCATTGGTCATTTTGGCTGGATCTGAAGATCCTGCTGAAGACGGCATGCGTTATCGCGACGCGCGACAAGGCCTATTGAGAGGCCGGCGAGAGATGTCGGAACCGTTGATGGTGGAGAAGGATTGGGCACCCGATCCGCGGCTGCCAAGCCTCACCCGTTCGGCTGGACCGAGACGAGAATATATGGGGGTGACGAGATGACGACCTTTGGTCATAGGCCGCGGTCGCCGACCGTCGGCGTGGCGGTGATCGGCTATGGCTATTGGGGTCCGAACCTGGTGCGCAATTTTGCCGGCACAGAGGGAGCGCGGGTTGTTGCCGTCGGCGACTTGGACCCGGAAAAGCTGGCGCTCGCCAAGCGGCGTCATCCTGACATTGCCGTGACAACCGAATTCCGCGACCTGCTGAAAGACAGCCGCATCGACGCCGTCATTATCGCCACCCCGGTCAATACTCATTACGAACTGGCCCTGGCGGCAATCAGAGCCGGCAAGCACGTATTGATCGAGAAACCGCTCGCCCAGACTTCCGAGCAGGCGCGAAAACTGATCGAGGAGGCAGAGCGCCGCAATCTCGTTTTGCTGGTTGACCACACGTTTCTTTACACCGCCGCAGTCCGGAAAATGCATGAATTGATCGACGACGGCGTGCTCGGCGATATCTATTATTATAACAGTGTCCGTGCCAGCTTGGGCTTGTTTCAGAACGATATAAATGTGATATGGGATTTGGCGGTTCACGACATCTCGAT
Source organism: Allostellaceae bacterium (assembly GCA_035252905.1). Classification (GTDB taxonomy): domain Bacteria; phylum Pseudomonadota; class Alphaproteobacteria; order ATCC43930; family CGMCC-115725; genus AP-15. The sequence continues at coordinate 10,557 of DATFCQ010000136.1, forward strand.
CGTTCAATACATTTTCGCGGAAAATCCCGTCGCAGTGTCGGCGACGGCGGCCAGACACGTCCCCTGCAGCCCGGAGAATATGGCCCATATCACATTGTTTTTTCGCAGCAGTTGCATCGCCCAGATCGGCGTCAATTGGCTGTCGCCGGTCAAGGTGCGTCAGACTTTTATCGGCGGCAGCCGCAAGATGATCATGTATGACGATCTGGAACCGACCGAGAAGATCAAGGTCTACGATAAGGGAATTACGGTGAACGGCTCGCCGGAGAATGCTCATCAGCTCCGGATTGGCTACCGGGCCGGTGATATGTGGGCGCCGCATCTCCCGGCCAAGGAGGCGCTGCAAACCGAGACGGAGCACTTCGTCGATTGCGTGCTTCGCGGCGCCTCTCCGATTTCGAGCGGCTTGACCGGGCTGCGGGTTGTCGAGATCCTGGAGGCGACCTCGCGATCCATTGCCGCACAGGGCAAGCCCGTCAGTCTCGAACATGAAGTTTATGAGAGGATGTTGTGACTTCTGTTGCGGCCGGACGAAGCCCCCGCCGGCGCGTTAGCCCGCGCGCCCTGGCCAAGAAGCTCGGTGCCGGAACCCGATAATCTCCTATTGAGTCCAAAATTTTTCAAATATAATAAATTCTGCGTCTCAATTCGCATCGAAGTTTAAAGGCCTATAATGAACCTGGTCCATAGATCTATCGCCTTTTCCGCTGTCGAACGTTATGGCAGCGTAGCTATACTTATGTTATCAACGGCAATTCTCTCCCGCTTGCTGACTCCTCGGGAGTTTGGGGTATATTATACGATCCTGGCGTTGACATCAGTCACCGGCGCGTGGTCCCAGGAATTTGGCGGGGCCAATTACCTGATCCAGAAACCCTCATTGTCGGAGCAAGACATCAGGGTCGCGTTCACGACAATGTTTTGCCTGTCCGCCTTGTTGGCCGTCATCCTTTTTGCCCTGCGCGGCGTAGCGGCCTCCTTCTTCTCGGAGGAGGGTCTGAGGGCCGGGATCGGCGTCTCTGCCCTCGGCTTCCTGCTGGCCCCGTTTTCGGCCACTCTGTCCGCGTTGCTGCGCCGCGAGCTGGTTTTTGATGTGATCGCCCGCTGCAATTTGAGCGCCAATGTCATCACCGCGGGGACCGCCATCGCTCTGAGCGCCGAGGGTTGGGGCTTTATGGGCCCGGTCTTGGGCGCATTCGCCGGTCACTGCGCTCTGGTTGCGCTCTTGCTGATCTACCGCCGGGACCTGCGGATTTTCCGCCCTGCCTTCAGGGGGTGCCGGGACGTGATCGATTTCGGCGCATATTCGAGCGCCAATGTGATCATCAATTGCTTGTACGAGTCCTCGCCGCAGCTGATCCTCGGCCGTATCATCGATTTCACCGCAGTCGGCCTGTACGGACGCGCTGTCGCGATGGCGGGGCTCTTTGACAAGTTGTTTCTCGGCGTCCTGCACCCCGTCATTCTGCCCGCCATCTCGGCTCAGACCAGGGTCGGCGCCGATTTGCGGCGCATCTACCTCGAAGCGATCGAGTTGGTTACGGCGGCCCAGTGGCCGTTCCTGACCTTTACGGCCCTGATGGCCTATCCGATCGTCTGGGTCTGGCTGGGCCCGGGTTGGACCGAGATCGTTCCGTTGGTTCGCATGCTCTGCCTCGCGTCGCTCTCCTTCTTTGCTGCTTTTCTCACTTATCCGGTCCTGGTCGCGATTGGCCGAATTCGCGATACGTTCGTTTTGTCGTTGATCTCGGTCCCACCATCGCTTTTAGTAATTTTCGCCGCTTCGTTCTTTGGCCTCCATGCCGTCGCGGCTTCGGCGTTTTTGATCCTGCCGTTTCAGGCCGCCGTCGCGATCTCCTTTGTCAGCCGGCGTCTTGCCATTGCTCCGATCGATCTGCTTCGCGCGACGCGGAAGAGCGCCGCCGTCACCGCAGGGAGCTGCTCGGGGGTCATGCTCAGCCTCGCGATTAACCATTTCACCTTCGCAATCCCGGTGATTAGCTTGTTGGGCGCCTGCGTTATCGGATTGACCGGGTGGTATTTGGGGTTGGTCATAACCGGGCATCCGTTATTGGCTCAGATTCGGCTGGTCATCACTGGTACTCTCGGAAACAGGTTTTCCGTTTTGCGTCCTTTCACTTGGAAGAGGAAATATAGCCCGCTTACTCGCCTGTTATCAGCTGACAGAGATTGACCCTCAGCTGCCAAAGGCGGATGAACGGCAACTTGTCAAGGTTCGTGCCTTTTTCCACGATCCAGCATCCGCTGCGCGGCGTGATGTGGCCATTATTCAGAATGCGTGCTGCTCGCCTCCTCACGGTAGATTTGCACGTAACTGAGAAGGGTTCACTCTCCGCCGGTCTCCTGGAGCGCTGCGACAGATTCCGTCAATGCCGCGATCCGTCGCTCCAGGTCGTCAATGCATCGTAACAGATCCAGGCGTGATAGCCCCAAAGTGGCACGGGTGGACCGAATTATTTCCGCCGCCGGTGCGCTTGCTCCGGAGTCGAGGATCACTTCGAACAGTCTGAGGATTCCATCGCCTGTCAGAACGTCCACCCATCCATCGCTGCGTGATCGGCCGACTACGCGACCTGCTATGCGGCCCTCGTATGGAGGAGGGTCCCTCCATGGCTCGGCGCGCGATATCACCAAACGGCGGCGTTCGAGATGCGTAAAGGCGCCTGGAAAGGGTGGCGAGAGGGCACGGATCAGGCGGTCGATCGCGGCAGATGACTTGCTCCAATCGATCTCCCCGTCATCCGGCACTCGCCCACAACCATATGTCGCGTTCTGATGATCTTGTGGCAATCCGAGATCTCCTGCGACGGCTCGAATGACCGCAGGACCGAGCTCACGCTCTTGAATCGTGTTCAGACGCTCATAGAGTGACTGCACCGTATCTATGGGAGTGATTATGACCTCTTCCTGGAGCAGGATGTTGCCGTCGTCCAGCCCCGGGGTTACCAGATGAATGCTAATGGCTGTGGTCCGCTCTCCGTTGATGATTGCCCAGTTGACGTTGGCGCGACCGCGGTATCGCGGTAGAGGAGAGTAGTGCACATTGATAAATCGGCTCAGCGCTAGGACATCTGGCGGCAGGATCCTGTTAAACGATGATATGACGATCACTGCTGGCCGGAGTTTAATGATAATGTCATGCAGATCACGAGGATTGCCCAGGGGCCACACGGCAATCCCATACTTGGTCGCGTAGATGCGAACCGGATCGCCGACCGGGTCATCGATGGTTCGTAGGACACCGAGAACATTGCACCACCGGACGAGCGAGCGAAGTGCCGTAAGCGCCGTGGGGCCGTTGCCGAGAAGCAGCACGCCTGCTCTCTCGGCAGCTGCGCTTTTAACAGCAGAGATGCGCTCTTTCATGTCGGCTAAACGAGTTGAGCCAAACCATTTGGTGATGCGGTACCTCCGCGTCGGACCCATTCGGCGGCGCGCAATCCGCCAGTCTGTAAGCGGACGATCGGTTCGGGCCCGATCTGCGAAAGCAGGACCGCCATATGTCCAGCGGGAGGAGGCTGCGTCGGCCAGACATTCAGGCTCTGGGACATTATGGCCTGTCGGTCCATATCGCCCCAGAACTGGACGATTACGGCTTCTGGCGGAATCATAGCCGCGAAGTGCCGGGCTTCGGCATATCCAATGCGCGGTTCGCAGGCGGGCAACAGGGCGACAACGACCGCATCCCATTCGTCAGGATACATCGCGGCAACGTTTTCGAATGCGTCGACATGGGCTCCTAAGCCAACCAACCCGCGCATAATAGGCTCCGTAAACTCGTTATCGCATATCAGCGCGATCCTGTTGCGACAGACCGCTAGGCCGCAATCGTGCAGCTCTTTCGCGCATAGCGGCCCGAGAAACGAGAATACGTCCACCGCTTCATGCCGTTCATTGACACCGACCACAGGTATGCAGCGCCGTCTGCAGGCCTGCAGATCAATGTCCTCGGAGCGGAACTCCCAAGCCTCGAACATCAGCGCGATAACGGCTGAGTCGGGCAGGTGGTCGATCAGATCGGTTGTCAGCGGGCGCAAGTGGCCACTGTTGGTCACAATGTCGACATTGCCGAGAATGTTGGGAGACACCTCTTCGATGATGTCGATATGTGCAGCAACACCGGCGGCGGTTGCCAGCTGCGACGTCCAATCCGTCACGTCCAAGACGGAGCCGTAGCGGCTCGGCCGGGTGAACGCGTGTACTCGCCTTGCCCCGGCCATTGCAGCGATGATGGGGGTAACGCCATAGGCACCGCTCGCGGCCTCTGTCAAAACCGTCATATCGGAAAGGTCTAATCCAGTGGCAGCGATAGCACGCCGCATCAGCGCAACGAGCCGAATTGCGGAAAAGCCGGGTGGCAGGGCGCGAGACTGGGTGCGCATAAGATGATCCAATAAACGCTTTGCCTCAGCCGACGCAACGACTTCTTGCCCAAAGCAATTATCGATAGCGATGCCAAGATGTTCAGCTGCCAGGCGAATGTCCTGATCTACGTGGCTACTCAGTGCCAACAGATCCTCAAGAGAGTAATATCCTGGAAGTTTCAAGCTGATCCTATCCATTTCTCTCAGCCTCTGGTGTCCTGACCGATCTTTGGGTAAACTACTCCTGAACTACAGCGATCGTGCGAGGTAGAGGCGGTGCAGCTTGGCACGGACTTTCTCGATGACGAGATATCAGCGACGCACCCGGCACTTTTCCTGTGGCCTAGGGCTAGTGGGCCCCACCGCTGGTGATGTGAGGGTTAGAGGCGTGGCGCTCACTTGCTGCCTTCGGATATACCGATCACATGCCTAATTTCTAGCTTGGATTATTCATAGGTTGCCTGAGAGAGCGGGGGAGGCAGCATAAGATGTTGATTTTTTGATAGCTTGGTTCCTGAAACCGGACCAACCGAAGCCAACGGAGTTCGCGCTTGCCATGCGTCAAGGTAACGAAATTCGCCGGGTTTGTCAGCGGTTGCGGGACCGATGCTCCTCGTAAATGATCTGGGCTAGGCAAATCAGATACGCGGCGATTTGCACGAAAATCGAGAGGTCACGGAGATGCCGATTGGCGGGGACGTCCAGCTTGGCGAGCGGGTCATGATCCATCACCCCGAACTCGTAAATCTTTACGGCTGCAGGATCGGCGACGACACGCGCATCGGCGCCTTTGTCGAGATTCAGGCGGGGGCAAAAGTCGGCGCGCGTTGCAAGATCTCTACGCACAGCTTCATTTGCGACGGCGTGACCATCGAGGACGAGGTGTTCGTAGGGCACGGGGTGATGTTCACAAACGATCGGTTCCCGCATGCGACAACCGACGCCGGCACGCCGCAATCGGCAAGCGACTGGAAACTGGAACCCACCCGGGTCTGCCGCAGAGCATCGATCGGGTCGCATGCGACGATTCTATGTGGGCTCGTCATCGGCGAAGGCGCAACGATCGGGGCGGGCGCGGTTGTAACCCGGGACGTTCCGCCGCACACGACCGTGGTCGGCGTGCCCGCCCGGGTGGTGGCTCGTCGGCACGGCCATACCGAAATTTAGCGCACTCCTTTCCTTCCTTTGGAACCGAGGCGATGCGAGGCGTGCGCATGCGGCCGTCACAAAGCTCTCTGTCATTATTTTGGTCGGGATCCCGGCAGGGTATCCATCCTTCGATCCCTATCGCAACGGGTTCTTAACGAGACGCGCAGATCCTCTCCACGATGAGGGGGCGGGTTACCTGGGGCGGCAAGCGCCACGCGATATGCGATCTTACGTCGGATCCTGCAGTCAGGAAATCAGGCAGGTTGCCGGCCTCGCCGGCCGCTTGCGACCGGAACGGCGGCTTCGCCCTCCTAATCGTGCTCTGGGCGCTCGTGTTGATCGCCTTCATCGTGGCGCACCTGACGACGAGCGCGCGGACCGAAGCGCGGATCGCCGGCAATCTCGTGGCCAACGCGGCCGCGCAAGCCGCAGCCGATGGGGCCATTTTCGAGGCCGTCTTCAACCTGTCGGATCCGCGACCGGACCGGCGCTGGCCGGTAGACGGGAAGATGCATGATCTCGTTGTCGCCGACAGCCGCGTCAGAGTGCGGCTCGAGGACGAGGCGTGGCGGATCGATCCGAGCTCGGCCTCGCCCGCGCTCCTCGCCGCGCTGCTGCAGGCCACCGGCAGCGATCCCGCGAGCGCCCGTCGTCTGGCGATCGCGATCGGCGAATGGGCCGGTTCGGCGCCGGTGGCGCGGCCGCGAGCCGCGGTTCTTGCCGAGTACCGCGCGGCCGGGCTCGATTACGGACCGCCGGAGGCACCGCTCGAGACCCTCGACGAGCTCGGCCATGTACTCGGCATGACCCCGGCCATTCTCGCAGCGATCCGGCCGCATCTGACGCTCTATGGACCACCGGTGCCGAGCGCGGCCAGCCCCGATCCGTTTGTCGCGGCCGCCCTCGTCGAGGCCTCGAAGGCGGGAGCGATCGCTTCCGCGAACCAGCCGCCCCCGGATGTGCACACGACCCGGATCACGGCCATTGCCTTCGGTTCGAGCCAGGCACGCGTGATCCGGTCTGCCGTCATCCGCTTTGGCACGATCTTGCCCGGCGGTTATACCGTGCTCGCCTGGGGCAACGGCTTCTGACCGATCTCAAGGCGGCTCGGCGGTTCGGTTGCAGCCGCCGCGACGATGATTCAAACGGGCATGCGGCGCCCGGCCGCTGTTCTCAAAACCTCATCAAACTTGACCTGGGTCAACGGCTGCGCTAAAAACCCATAAAAAGTCGCTTGCATCTTCACAATGAATCTCCGCCGCGCGCCCGAACCGGCCGCCGGCGGCGCCTGCGGGAGCGCGGGTGCCCGCAGACCGAGACGACCAGTTGCCGCCGCCTCGGACAGCAGAAAGCGTTGGAGGCAGATCCGGATGATCCCGTTCCTTGACCTGAGGGCGCAATATCGGCAGATCAAGCCGGAGATCGACGCCGCAATCGCCCGCGTCGTCGACAGCGCCCAGTTTATCCTGGGACCGGAAGTCGCGGCTTTCGAGGAACGGTTTGCCGCCTATTGCGGCGTCAAATATTGCGTTGCGCTGAATAGCGGCACCTCGGCTCTGCACCTGGCGCTGCTCGCCGCAGGAATTGGTGCCGGCGACGAGGTGATCACGGTCTCGATGACCTTTGTCGCGACGACGGCGGCCATTCTTTATTGCGGAGCAAAACCGGTCTTTGTCGACATCGATCCCGACAGTTGGACGATGGACGCAAATCTGATCGAAGCCGCCGTCACCCCACGGACAAAGGCGATCCTGCCGGTCCATCTGCACGGGCTTGTCGCGGACATGGACCCGATCCTCGCGATCGCGCGCCGCCACGGTTTGGCCGTTATCGAAGATGCGGCCCAGTCGCACGGCGCTGGATACAAGGGACGCAATGCGGGCTCGATCGGGGACATCGGCTGCTTCAGCTTTTATCCCGGAAAGAACCTCGGAGCCTACGGGGAGGGAGGGGCCGCCGTGACCGACAATCCGGAGCTTGCCCGCAAGATTGCCTTGCTGCGCGATTGGGGGCAGCAGTCGAAATACCGGCACATCGTTCCCGGCTACAACTATCGCATGGACGCGATCCAGGGCGCCGTTCTGAACGTGAAGATGGACTATTTGGAGAGCTGGATCGAAGGGCGGCGGTCCGTCGCGGCTCATTACGACCGCCTGTTGGCGGACGGGCCTTGCCAGGTGCCGGCACGGCCGCGACATCATCGCCACGTTTACCACGTCTATGCGATCCGGACCGAACAGCGCGACCGGGTGCAAAGGACGCTGGAGGCGGCCGGCATCGGGATAAGCATCCATTACCCGGTTCCGGTCCACCTGCAGCCGGCTTATGCAAACCTTGGATACGGCCCGGGCGACCTGCCGGCAACCGAGGCATCGGCCGATCGGTTTCTGTCATTGCCGATTTACGCCGAGTTGCAGCCCAGCCAGGTGGTGGAGATCGTACGCGAGTTGGAACGCGCATGCCTTGCCGATCCTGCATAGACTTGGCAGGTCTCACGCAACCGATCGGCCGCGCGACTGCACGCAAAGGGGGAAGATTGTGGCTGATCTGAAGGGAAAGCGCGTTCTGGTGACGGGCGGCGCGGGGTTCATTGGCTCGCACATCGTCGACCTCCTTGTCGACGAAGGCTGCGATGACATCGTCGCTGTCGATACCATGATACGCGGCCGGCCCGAGAATCTCGAAGGAGCGATGGCGCGCGGGCCCGTTCGTCTGGTGGAAGGCGATATTCGCGATCAGGATCTGATGACGTCTTTGGTGAAAGCCGCCGACATCGTGTTTCATCAGGCGGCCTTGCGGATCACGCATTGCGCTGCCGAGCCTCGGCTCGCCATGCAGGTCATGGTGCAGTCGACCTTTGATTTGCTCGAACTTTGCGTCAAACATGACATTGAAAAGGTTGTCGCCGCGTCGTCGGCGTCGGTCTACGGGATGGCTGAAAAATTTCCGACAACAGAGAGCCAGCATCCGTACAACAACCGCACCCTCTATGGCGCCGCGAAAGCCTTCAACGAGGGTCTGTTGCGCACCTTCAATGATATGCACGGGCTCGATTATGTCGCGTTCCGGTATTTCAACGTGTATGGCCCGCGCATGGACATTCACGGCCGCTACACGGAGGTATTGATCCGCTGGATGGAGCGGCTGGAAGCGGGCCAGGCTCCGATCATCCTGGGAAACGGCCGGCAGACCATGGATTTCGTTCATGTCCGCGACGTGGCCCGGGCCAATATACTGGGTGCCAAGGCGAATAGCAGCGACGCGGTTTTCAATGTGGCGAGCGGGGCCGAGACCAGCCTGCTGCAACTGGCGCAGACCCTCGCCAGGGTGATGGGCCGCCCGGGAATTGCCCCCGAATTTGCTCCGGAACGAGCGGTCAATCCGGTGCCGCGGCGTCTCGCCTCCACAGAGAAGGCGGAACGGCTGCTTGGTTTTCAGGCGACGATCCCGCTCGAGGAGGGGCTGAGTGAGCTTGTGGAGTGGTGGCGAGGCGAGCGCTACGGTTTCGCCGCATCGGAGCGAAAGGCCGTCGCGTCATGATCCCGATCGCCAAGCCGGTCCTCGAAGAGGCCGAAGCCGAAGCGGCGCACCGGGTCGTGCTCTCGGGCTGGGTCACGCAAGGCCCGGAGGTCGCGGCCTTCGAGAAGGAGTTTGCCGCTCATGTCGGCGCACCTCACGCCTGTGCCGTGTCGAGCTGCACGACGGCGCTCCATCTCGCCCTGTTGGCGGTCGGGGTCGAGCCCGGCGACGAGGTGATTACCGCGAGCCATTCCTTTGTCGCAACCGCCAACAGCATCCGATATTGCGGGGCGGACCCGGTCTTTGTCGACATCGATCCCGAGACCTATAATCTTGACCCGCAATGCGTGGCCGCGGCCGTGACCTCGCGGACCCGCGCCATTCTCGCGATCCACCAGATGGGAATGCCGTGCGACCTGCCGGCGCTCTCCGCGGTGGCGCGGCGTCACGGCGTCGCCCTGATCGAAGACGCCGCCTGCGCGGCGGGCAGCGAGATCCATATCGACGGAGGATGGGAGCCGATCGGCCGGCCGCGCGGCGACATTGCGTGCTTCTCGTTCCACCCGCGCAAGGTGATCACGACCGGCGACGGCGGGATGCTGACGACATCCGAGGCGAAGTTCGATCATGCTTTCAGATTGTCGCGGCAGCACGGCATGAGCGTTTCCGACGCGGTGCGCCACGGCTCGCCGCAGGTGGTATTCGAGGAATATCTCGAGATCGGCTATAATTATCGCATGACCGACATCCAGGCCGCGATCGGACGCAAGCAGCTCGAGCGGTTGCCGGAACTCGTATCGCGACGTCGGGCGCTGGCCGCCTGTTATGCCGAATTGCTGGGCAATACCGAAGGGCTTCGCCTGCCGTCGGAGCCCGAATGGGCCCGCTCCAATTGGCAGAGCTATTGCGTCAGATTGCCCGACTGGGTGGACCAGAAGGGAGTGATGCAAAACCTCCTGGACCAGGGCATCGCCACCCGGCGCGGCATCATGTGCGCGCATCGCGAGCCGTGTTATGCAGACCGGAAGCCGCGCCATGACCTGCGCCAATCCGAACGCGCCCAGGATCATGCGATCCTGCTGCCGCTCTATACGCAGATGACCGAGGGCGATCAGGTTCGGGTGGCGGACGCATTGCGCGAAGAGCTTTATCGGTGAACGGCGGCGATCGGTTCTGCTGCTGCAATGATGAAGCAGCAGAACTGAGCTACCCTCTTCCAAACCCTTATCTATCTATGTGCCCGTAGCCGTAGCCGCTGATATAGCCATAGCCCTGCATCTGACTGAGATCGGCGCGGTTGAGCACAACGCCGGCGATCCGATGGGCCTCAGGGCTCAGGGCCTTGAACGCTTCGGAAACGCTCGCCCGTGACGTGCGACTCCATTCGACAATCATCAGTATTTTGTCGACCATCGTGGCCAGAGCAAGGGCGTCCACGACTGCCAACAGCGGCGACGTGTCAAGTACAACAAGATCATAATGCGCGCGGAGTTGCCCGATCAGTTCATGCATACGCTGCGAGATTAGAAGGTCAGCAGGATTTCCGACTTTGGATCCGGCCGGGATTATGAAAGTCTCGCTTGTCGGGTCCTTGATCGTCACATCCTCGATTCGAGCCTTTCCGGTCAGAACTTCGACCAGGCCGGGCTGCTTCTTTGCGGCCGCGGCGGAGATCTGCCGATGGTGCAGGTCGCAGTCGACGAGTACGGTTTTTTGACCGGCCACGGCGCTCGACGCGGCGAGCAGTTTCGCGATCGTCGATTTCCCTTCTCCCGGGAGCGAGGATGTGATCAGAAGGACCTTCTGCGTCCGGTCGGGATTTGAACGCTGCAGGTGGATGCGCACTGCGCGCACTGCCTCACTGAATTGAGAGAGCGGCGTATCAAGAACGGTACTCAAAAGCTTGTCATGCGGCGAGCCACGGCGATCCTTGCCTGATCCCAAAAAGGGAATTATACCGACGACAGGGAAGCCGAATGACCGCTCCACCTCCACGCTGGTCTTGATGCCGCTCCGGATAAGTTCCAGCAGGAAAGCCAGCGACAATCCACCTCCAAGCGCGAGGATGCCGGCGAACGCAAAATAACGCTTCTTGCGCGGAGAACTCGGTCCGCGCGGGAGTGCGGCTGGCCAGATGATCCGCGCGCTGTCAGCCTGCAACATCCGGCGCGTCGATATCTCGTTGAGCTGAGAGAGGTAGCCGTCGTACAGCTTGCGATCGGCGTCGGCCACGCGTCGCAGCTGTTGCAGCTTCACATAATCTGCCAAATTACCGCGGCTGGCGGTGAGACTTCTCAGGTTGGCTTCGAGCAACTGCTCGCGACGCACGGCAGTCTGATACGAATTTCTCATATTGCCGAGGATATGGTTAACCTCTGCGCTTATCTGCAGGCTGATGTTTGCAAGCTCCGCGTCGGCGAGCTTGGCCGCGTTCGGGCGGTCAAGCTCGAGCACGTTGTTAACGCCACCGAATTTCCTGCGAAGCTGCTGAGCACGCCAGCTCCATTCCGATCGCTGCTCGCGAAGTTTGGTGACAATAGGGGAAGCCATGACTTCCGGGATGTTCAGAACATCGCCATGATGGGCGACCACCTGAAGTGCCTGATCGAGCTGTGCGCGTTTCTCCTGCACTTGGCCGCGTGCGGTGATGAGCTGAGTATTCACCTCTGAGATCTGCTGAGCAATCTGCTTTTCGCTGACGCCGGCATCTACAAACCCCTGTTTAACCGTGAGCTTCTCGATTGAGGCTTCAGTTTCCAGGATATGGGAATGCAAGTTTTCAAGTCGAACCTTCAGCCATTCTGTCACTTGTCGTAATGCATGCTCTCGCGCTTCCTTCTGGCTGGCCAGGTATTCATCGGCGACGGCTGCCGCCAGGCGCTGTGCCGTGATCGGAGAGCGCGCGGTGGCTGAAATCGACAGGATATAGGAGTACGGCATGCGTTCGGCTTGGATATGCTCCTGCAACGCTTCGGCGGCATCGTCAATTTGCTTGGCGCGCAACTCACTCGGATCCCGCTGCTCGGCGGTTTGCCCGCTCTCCTCGGACCACCACCGCTTCGGCACACCAAACCTTTCCAGCAATAGCGAGAGGCGGTTTTGCGGCAGGAATTCAGAATCGTTATAAAGACCCAACTTCTTGACGACGCGCAGCATCAACGATTTCGAGGTGATGATCTGCAACTCGGTATTCATTGTGGCATCATCGATCATATTTACGAAGGGCGAGAGTTGCTTTTGTATGGACTCATCCATCCGCCCTTCGGGATCGAAAACGAGTATCTCAACAGTCGATTTATAGGTCGACGGCACGGCTTTCAGGACGCCATAAGTCACAACTAACGAAGAAAGTGTAATGATAGCAACCAGCTTCCAGCGCCGCAGAACCGCCAGGACAATTGACCATATATCTACTTGCGATGTCTGGGCGACCTCTGCCAATGGCGGTCCGACAGCGTTCCATGGCGGCACAGCCGTTTTTTCGGGTGGTAAGAAATCCATGACCTCTGCCTATGTACCGACCACGCCACAGCTATAGGAATGGCGGAGTGTTGCTTTAAGGAACTTTTTAATAAATTGTAGCGGACTTCTGGCGCCAACGCAAGCAACTTGGGCGAGGGTAGTGACATCATCTTGCAGCTTGTGCGTTACGGACGCGATCATCAAACGGTGCTGCAGCTTAACACCAGAACTGATGAGAAGAACCTCTCCGTCGATCACCCGCCCCGGCCCTCCTCCATCAAGGGGAAGGGAGATTGCGGCCGCGCCTTCGCCCTCCCCCTTGATGGGGAAGGTTGGGAGAGGATGAGCCGAATACGTTCTGACCGGAGAGTTCTGGTATAAACGTGCACCAGGGCCGTGTTGCGGCGTGTCTGCTGATCGGCGCCGCCGCAAGCCGAGCGAGGCCGGGGCGAGCGAGTGCAATCGGCTGCCGAAGCTGCTGGAAACGGCAAATATCAAGCTGGCCGGCAGTGCGATCAGCATCTCCGGCCGCCGAGTCTATGCGACAGATTGTCCTGGTTTTTCTTTCTGTCGGAATTGACACAGACGCCCTCTTCGCATATCCCCTATCTGCCTATGGCTGGGCCCGACAAAGAAGTTGTGACGGTCCTCGACCTCGCCGAGCGTATCGCCAATTACTACCCCGAGCCCTGAATGGGTGACATCGGTTTCCCTTGACCTTCTGGCTCCGCTGCGTTGCATAGCGTTACCGCACTACGTAGTTGACGCTCGGATTAGTAAGCATAAACGCCAGAGGCCTCGAACGTCGACGCCGATCGAGTGTCATAATGTCCAAAACCTCGATGCATTCCTATCAATTGGCTCGGCCCAGATCTCCCGCTCTGATGCTCGACAAATTCGCGATAGTCCCAGTCTTGGCATGTATTTTCGCTTTGATCGTGTCCCCATTACTGGGTCTTTTCAATACCACTGATGAACAGGCGATGCTCACCGGACGCGCCGCCAGTCTGGACAATAGAATTTTCTGGCCCGCTATGACTGCGATTTCCATTCTATTAGCTGTGCAAAATGGTTCTCGCCTCTCTAAGCGCACCTGGCCTCCCCACATCATCTGCCTCCTTGCGTATCTTTCATTTGCTGGAGCGAGCGTCCTGTGGGCTTTCAGCCCGGAGAGCTCGTTCGTCAGATTTGTTCAGCAGGCGATGATTGTCACATCCATTGTCCTGCCTGCTATGATGGCCGCGCGGACAGCGGATATGATGCGCGGCCTGTTTCTATGCTTCGCATTCGCTTTGATCTTGAACGTTTTCTTCGTATTAGACGGTTCCGTGGATACAGGCAATTGCAACATTAACCAATTTTGTTATGAAGGATATTTCGAGGGCAAGAATTATCTGGGAGAATGTGCGGCTGCCGCCTTTTTGCTGTCATTGCATGAGATCGCCCATCGCGGTTGGCGGCGCGCATCAGGCATAATTGTTGCTGCCATTGCCATTATACTCGTCTTTATGAGCGATTCCAAAACAGCGTTTGGACTTGTAATTATTTCTCCGCTATTGGCTCTACTTACGTTAATGGTCCGAAAGCTAACGCGCATTTCTCCGGCGATCATTCTGTTGTTCTTACCATTGTCCTATATAATAATATCCAGAGTGTCCCACATTGATTTCATGGCTCGTATGGCATACATTCTTTACCACGATTCGACTTTGACAGGTCGTACCATTATATGGGAGTTCGCGCAATACGAGATCGGACGCAGGCCGCTCTTGGGATGGGGATACCAATCCTTTTGGCTCGTGCCCGGCTCGCCCAGCCTTGAGGCTCCAGGCTGGGTCAAGATGATGCCGAATGCCCACAACGGCTATTATGATACGACGTTGGAGATGGGGTATGTCGGCCTCACTCTCCTGTACATCTTTATCATCGCAACCCTCCACGCCGTTGGGCGCGTCGCCGATCGCGACCCGGCTCGGGCGCGGCTCCTGCTGTCGCTTGCTCTCTTTTTTATCATGTGGAACTATTTTGAAAGCTTATGGATGCGCGGCTTCGAGTTTTTGTGGATAGTGTTTCTTATTGTCGCGGCCGAAATTGGCCGATACTGGCAGCCTTTCCCGCTGAGACGGGCGTTCTACCAGCCCTTTGGCAAAGTCGGCTTTCGTTGATTCCGTGTGAGGTCGCCGTATGAGCATGCTTCCAGCCACGCAGCTCACGGCGGTAGCAAGTGGCGACCCGCGGCCCAACCTGCGTGGACACATGCCGGTGCTGGATGGGGTGCGGGGCCTGGCCATCCTGATGGTCCTGCTGCTCCACTTCGTCGCCAATGTGCCGCCGAGCAACGAGGTCGAACGCGCCATCGTCGGCGTGACCAAGTATGGATCCTACGGCGTCGAGCTGTTCTTTATCCTGTCTGGCTTTCTCATCACGGGCATTCTCTATGACACTCACAATGAACCGCACTACTTCCGCAACTTTTACATGCGGCGCTTCCTCCGCATCTTCCCGCTCTATTACGGAGTGCTGGCGTTAGTCTTCTTCGTGGCGCCACTGATCCCGCCGCTGCGGGGTCCGACCCTGGACCACCTGGTCGACCGCCAAGCTTGGGCTTGGCTCTACGCCGTCAACATCTACATCGCCAGGCATGGGGATTGGTCTTTCTCCTACCTCGACCACTTCTGGTCGCTCGCCATCGAGGAGCACTTCTACCTGTTCTGGCCGCTGGTGGTCTTCGTGCTGGCGCGTCGGCCGCGGGCGCTCATCGCGGTGAGCTTGGCGACCACGTCGGGCGCGATGCTGGCCCGACTGATCGGGTCGCTGATGGGGCTGAGCTGGTGGACCACTTACACCCTGACCCCCTTCCGGCTGGATGGCCTGGCACTGGGCGCCTTCCTCGCGGTAATGGCGCGCCAGCCCGGCGGCTTCGAGCGACTGGTGCGGGCCTTGCCTCCGGCGGTGGCCGTGGTCGGCGGGCTGTTGGCGGTTACCTTCGCCTGGACGCTTCTCGTGTCGCGACAGGGGCTGGAGTTCGTGCTGCCGGTCCGGGCGTCGCTGATCCAAATGCTGCTGGCCTGCCTGTTGGTGTGGGCCCTCATCGCCCCCGAACGATCGGCTACTTCATGCTTCTTCCGCAGCCGCGCCATGGTCTTCCTGGGCACCTACAGCTACGGCCTGTACGTGTACCATCACTTCATCTCGTACTACCTGGCCGCCAATCGTATTGACCTGGAGCTGGCGGGCTGGGTCGGTTCGCATGCGGCGGCGGTGGCGCTGCAGGCCACGCTCGGTGCGTCCGCCTCGCTGGCATTGGCCTATTTGAGCTATGAGTTTTTCGAGAAGCGATTCCTCCGTTTGAAGCGGCTGTTCGCGACGACCAAGGCACCGGCGCCTGAGCGCCCGGCTGTGGTGGTCGCCGGCGGATCGTAGGTCCGCTCCAGACATTGCCGGTAGTCGAGCGGCGGCGTCCATCCGAGTGTTTCCCGCAGCCTGCGGTTCTCGAAGCGGAGTGGCTTGAGCCGCGACTCGAACCGGCGCGGGATGAGGATGCTGGGCACCTTGCTGGCGCTTCTGAACACGGTGGCGAAAGCCAGCCGCACGATGCTGATGGCGAGCCAGTAGGGCACGGGAAGGCGCCAGCCCGTCTGGCCGCTTCCGCGCATGTAGTCGGAGAGGTAGGTCCAGATGCGCTCGCCGGGACCGTCAACCACGTTCAAAGTCTGGCCTTGAGCGCGCGCATCCGCCGCCGCCAGCGCAAAGACATCGGCGCAGTTCTCTACATGTGTCATCGGTATGCGGGTCAGCGGACCGATAACCAGGTGGTGGCGCCCGAACTGCTGGCCCAGGGCCGCGAGGTAGCCGTGATCGCGTCCCCAGATGAAGCCGGGCCGAAGCACGGTAATGTCCCAGCCGTGCATCTCGGCAAAGCGCCGGGTTACCCGCTCTTGCCACCATTTGGCGATGGTGTAGCCATCGCGGGTGTAGACGTCCGGCGCCTGGTGGAGCGGCGAGTCCTCGTCCAGGGTCCGGCCGGCCGAGCTGTAGTCGTAGACTGAAAAGCTGCTGCACAGCACCAGTCGGCGGCAGGCGCTAGCGGCCATGGCGTCCAATAGCCGCTCGGTGCCGACCACGGTTCCCGCGAATTGCGCGTCCTCCCCGCCGGAGACCACCGCGGCTAGGTGGAGCAGCACGTCGACCCCCTCGAAGGCGAGCCGGAGCTCGCGCGAGGTGCGCAGGTCGGCCCTGAAGACCTCCACCGAGGAGGGCCAGCCGAGCGCTGCCAGACTTGCGGCCGGACGGACTACGGCACGAACCTCGATGCCCCGGGCGAGCAGTGCGCCGACCACGTGCCGGCCGAGGAACCCGTTGGCGCCGGTGACGAGCGCCCTCATAGGAGCTGCTCCTTGGGCTTGAGAGCCTCGATCGTCCGGTTGACCTCAAGGACGTGCCTCGCCGCGAGCGGCGGCGCCGAGCCGTCGGCCAGCGCCCGGTAGGTGCGAGCGAGAAGCTCCCACAGCCCTTCATAGGCCCCGGGCCCCTTGAACTTGCGGAGCAGCGTGGCCAGCGCGGCGCGCCGGATGGTCTTCCCCTCCTCGAGGCCGCTGAAGAAGGGGCGCAGCGGTTTGGGCACATTGCGGGGCCCATCAAAGGTAAGCCGGGTCTCGAACAAATTGGCGGTGGCCTGCATTCGCTCCCCGTAGACCCGCAGCCAGAAGGCGTCCGGCTGCGCGCTGGAGCTGAAGCCGAGGGTCGCAGTCCCGCGCTCCGCGTCCACCACGGCGCGGAACTCGTCGAACGGCAGCAGTGAGGACTTGCGCTTGGTCCAGACCGTCCGGGCGGTCCGGTGCGGACCGACGAAGAGATGCGCCAGCGACGCCAGGTGGGGTAGGAAGTCGGCAATGGCGCCGCCGGCCAGGGTGAGCGCGGGATGCGGCGCGTTGGGATCGGCGAAGCCGCTCGGACCGAGGATGTCGAGGCAGATGAGCACCTCGACATGTGTTACCGCCCCGAACTCGCCGCGCTCGATGCGCCGCAGAATCTCCTGCGGAGCCTGGTTGAAAAGGTAATTGTAGTCCTCGACGAGATGGCGGCCGGCCTCGCGGGCGCATTGGACCAGCGTCTCCAGTTCCTCGAAGGTGGGGGTGGCCGGCTTCTCAACGATGACGTGGGCGCCGGCGTCGAGCGAGTCCATAGCCGGCCCGAAATGGGAGGTCGGGGGCGTGGTGACGTGGACCACGTCGGGCTGGGCCTTCTCCAGCATGGCCCGGTGGTCGGTGAACCAAGCCCGAACCCCGTACCTCTCGGCGGCAGCCTCCGCCGCGGCGGGGGAGAGGTCGCAAATCGCGACCAGTTCGACCTCCGGCAGGGTCTGCAGGCAGGAGAGGTGCTGCCGAGCGATCTGCCCGGCCCCGATGAGCGCCGCCCTCACCAGGCGTTCTCCAGGATCCGGCGGTAGAAGCCCTCCAGTGCCCGGGCCGCCCCGTTCCAGCCATACCGCTCCACCGCGAGCTGCCTCGCCGACCGGCCGATCCGGGCGGCTAGGCTGGGCTCGGTCAACAGGCGGTTTACCGCGTCCGCGAAGGCCGCGGGCTCATCCGCGACGAGGAGGTCGCGCCCGGGGACCGCCTCGATCCCCTCGGCGCCCAGCGTGGTTGAAACGACGGCCTTTCCCATCGCCATGGCCTCGACGATCTTGAGGCGGGTGCCGCCGCCCAGCCGCAGCGGCACCACCACGACTGCGGCCGCCGCAAGGTGGGGTCGCAGGTCCGATACAAACCCGGTCAGCTCGACCCGGGGCCCGGCGAGCGCCAGCAGCGACGGCGGCGCCCGGCCGCCAATGATCTCCCAACGCGCCTCGGAGTGCGCTGTGGCGACGCGGGGCCAGATGTTCTGGGCGAAGTGGATTACGCCATCAACATTGGGGACGGTGGAGAGCAGACCGAAATAGACCACGGTACGGCCATCCGGCGGCGGGTCCGTGGGGCGAGGTTTGTAGTATTCGACGTCTGCAGCGTTGGGAATAACTGCCGTGCGGACACCGGGCGCCTGGTCGAGCAGGCGCCGCTCATCTGCTGCGCTGCATAGGTAGACCCCGTCGGCGTCGCGATAGGTCCTCAACTCCTCATGCCGCAGCTTGCGCCAGTTGGCCCCGGCATAGAGGCGACGGCCCAGATTGCCGCCGGCGCGGACGAACTGCCGCGCCAGATCGTAGGCGATTTCGTGCGAGTCCACGATCACGGGGGGCGGCTTCTGGCCTGGCGGCGCCCGGCGCAGGTCGTAGTGACCAAGGTATGGGAACTCCAGGTTGACGACGTCGAACTGCCGGGCGCGCAGGACCCGGTCCAAGCTCTGCTGCAGCGCCGGCACCGTGACCCGCAGCCGCTCGAAGCTCCGGGTCGAGCCCAGGGACCGGAGCTGCAGCAGCCGTTTGGTCAGGCCCGCCCGACCGCAGGGGTTCGGGACCAGTATCACCTCGCGGCAATAGGCCTGCATGGCCCGGAGGCACTCGTCGGCATCGAACTCGTCGTCGACCAGCATCGTGGCCGTCAGGTCGTGGCGTCGCGCCAATTGGGTCATAAGCCCATGCATTCGCGCCTGCGCGCCAAAGCGCGGAGGACTGGCCGGCATCGGGGAAACGCAGAGGATATTAAGGCGCTCTGGGCTCATGAATTCGTAGCTTCGGCCGCCCGGAACCAAGCGATGCTCTCACCATAGCACACGCCGCCGCACTTTGAGTCTTTGAGTGACTATGCTATCATGTGTTCATCTCGTCTGGCACCAAGTAAGCTCTAAGCTCCCGCGATCGCGAAGCTCGATCTTATGGAGATCGGATCATCGCAGAGGAGGAGGCACTATAGCTTCGAGTGGCAGGCCTTATGAAGATCGTCTTCGTTCATAGGAAGGCTCAAGTTATGATTGCGCAACCTTCTCCAATGAGCTTCTTCTGGTGAACCCTTCGCGACGCTACCTGCTCATCTCGCCTTGCCGGGACGAGGCCCGGTACCTCCGCCGCACGCTCGACAGCGTGGCGGCGCAGTCGGTGCCGCCAGCGCTCTGGGTGGTTGTGGACGACGGATCGATCGACGGAACTCCGGCTATCCTCGAGGGATATGCGCGCCGACTGCCCTACCTGCGCGTGGTGCGCCGCATCGATCGCGGCCGCCGGGAGGTAGGGCCGGGCGTCATCGAGGCCTTTTATGCCGGTCTGGAAGCGGTGCGGCTGGAGGACTTCGACTTTTTGTGCAAGCTGGACATGGATCTGGACCTGCCGGTCCGCTACTTCGAGTTGCTGATGCAGCGGATGGAGAGCAATCCGCGCCTCGGAACCACGTCCGGCAAGCCGTGGTTCGTCCACCCACAGAGCGGCGCGCTGGCGCCGGAAATCTGTGGGGACGAGATGTCGGTCGGCATGACCAAGTTCTATCGCGTCGCCTGCTTCAAGGAGATCGGCGGCTTCGTGCGCCAGGTGATGTGGGACGGCATCGATTGCCACCGCGCCCGGATGCTCGGCTGGATCGCCGAGAGCGTTGATCTCGAACCCCTCCGCTTCGTCCACCTGCGGCCGCAGGGCGCGAGCCACAGGGGTATCTGGACCGGGCGGCTTCGGGCCGGGTTCGGGCAGTATTTCATGGGCACCTCGCCCCTGTATTATATCGCGGCTGCGTTACATCGTCTGCCGACCCATCCGATGCTGATCGGCAGCGTGGCCATGCTGTGGGGTTACCTCAGAAGCTGGCTCAAGGGCTTGCCCCGCTATGACGACCTGGAGTTCAGATGTTTCCTCCGATCCTACCAGCACGCGTGCCTGCGCAATGGAAAGCGGGCCGCCACGGCCCGGGTCGATGCTGAGCGGGCCCGCCTCTGGCACGCCAGCCACCCGGCTCCCGAAACTCGATGAGGCGTCGATGAAGCGCAGCGAAAGGGCCGAGCTGCTGAACCTCTCCTTCGACGCCGTGACCATGGAGACTGCGGTGGCCCGGTGCCTCGAGTTTTGCCGCGGCCCGCGCATTTCTCACACGGTCATCACGGCCAACGCCTACCAGCTGTGCATGATGAGTCACGATCCGCAGCTGGCGCAGGCCTGCCGGGCGGCCCACCTTACCGTGGCTGACGGCATGTCGGTGGTTTGGGCGCTACGGGCATCGGGCCAGCCCGCACCCGAGCGGGTAGCCGGCGTCGATCTGATGGCGCACCTCCTCGCGATGGCCGGAGAGCAGCGGCTGAGCGTCTATTTCCTCGGCGCTAGGCGCGAGGTGGTCACGGCTCTGGTCGAAACAAGCCGTATCCAGTATCCCGGCATCGAGATCGCCGGCTTCCGTGACGGCTACTTCGGCCCTGAAGACCACCAGACCATCGTCGAAGAAATCCGGGCGAGCGGTGCCCATATGCTGTTCGTCGGCATGCCCACACCGTTCAAAGAGATCTGGTGCGAGCGGCACCGGCAGCGGCTCCAGGTCCCCGTCATCATGGGCGTGGGCGGCAGCTTCGACGCGCTGACCGGCTTCGTCAGACGTGCTCCTCGCTGGTTGCAGGCGATGGGGCTGGAGTGGTCCTGGCGGCTCCTGATGGAGCCCCGCAAGCTGTGGAAGCGATACCTCACCACCAATTCCGAATTCATCTGGCTCGCCGGCCGGGAGATCGTCGCGCGCCGCCTGGGGCGACTGCCGGCCACACAGGGCCACCAGTGACGACCGGGAGCAACAGACTTCAGTCTCTGCCATCGTCCTTGAGTGTCTGCTCGGAAATGATCCAATGAGTTTCAGCAACTTAGTTGTCATTCCCGTGAAAGCGGGAATCCAGGGCTCCAGTGTTACGGTGCTTACCCTGGACCTCCACTCTCGCGGGAGTAACAGTAATTTATTGAGATTGCAGTTTATATTTCCGGACGGACGCTGAGCCGACAGGCCGTCCAGCAGAGAGCGATAAATTCATGCTGGAAAGAATTCCAAGACGCATCATCCAGACAGACAAGAGCAGAGACCTGCCGCTCCTGGCTCGAGCCGCTACCATGAACTTGCGCCTGCTCAATCCCGATTTCGAGTACCTGTTTTTCGATGACGCCCAGGTCGAGGAATTTATCGATGCCGAGTTCCCGCAATACCGGCCGGTAATCGACTCATTTCCGGTACGGATTCAGCGTTATGATTTATTTAGATATCTGGCAATCTATCGTTTGGGCGGATTTTACTTTGATACTGATGTGCTCCTTGCATCCCCTCTCGAAGATCTGCTTGGATTCGACTGCGTTTTCCCGTTTGAGCACTTGGGCATTAATAGATTCCTCTCTAAGGAGTATGGAATGGACTGGGACGTCGGGAATTATGCCTTCGGTGCTGCGGCTGGCCACCCGTTTCTGAAGGCGATCATAGACAACTGCGTCCGGGCCCAGCAGCATCCCGAGTGGGCGGACATAATGTTGAAATCGATTCCTCGAATATTCCGACGTGAGAATTTTGTGCTCGTTACGACCGGACCCGGCCTAGTCTCTCGGACGCTGGCAGAGTATCCCGGTGCCAGCGAACAGGTAAAGGTGTTGTTTCCGGAGGATGTCTGCGACCGGAACAGCTGGCACTCCTTCGGGGCTTATGGCGTTCATCTTAAAGCCGGCACGTGGCGAAGGCGGCAGGGCCTGGTGCGCAGGGTCCTGCATAGAGAGTGGGAGGCGTGGACACGAAAAGCACTGCTGAAAGAGAGCTTGAAGCGGGGTAGGAAAAGGGCATTGGAATTCAAGAGTGAATCATAATCATCGCTTATTACTTTTCTGCACATCACATGGAGACTTGCCGACGGGAGGGTATATTGGGTCGGATTGATATATTCATACCATGCTATAACTATGGCCGTTTTCTTCGCCAATGCGTCAATAGCGTCTTGGGTCATACAGGGGTCGATGTGCGCGTGTTGGTCATCGACGATGCGTCGCCGGACAATACGGCGGAAGTTGCAGCGGATCTGGCACGCAAAGACCCAAGGGTAACTGTTATACACCACACCAAAAACAAGGGTCACATAAACACCTATAACGAAGGAATCGAATGGGCTTCCGCGGATTACATGTTGCTTCTCTCGGCAGACGATTACTTGTTGCCGGGTGCGCTGAACCGAGCAGCAGACCTCATGGACGCGCATCCCGAAGTGGGCTTTACCTTTGGAAATTATATCGAGCTGAGTGATAGCGGAAACCAAACGCCAAAAATTATCATTGATACAACTAATTGTTCGGACAGACGCATTTTGGAAGGGCGCGGATTCATTGAGTTGAACGGCGCGGACAATCTGGTAGCAACTTGTACTGCGGTGGTTCGCACGGAATTGCAAAAACGTCTAGGTGGATATCGCCATGAATTGCCGCATAGTGGTGATATGGAAATGTGGCTGCGCTTTGCCGCGCATGCCCCGGTTGGCTTTATTTCTGCATATCAGGGCGTGTATCGGCGCCATAGCGTCAATATGTCAACATCATACTGTTTTGTTTCGGAGGGTCACGCAACCTATACAAAGAACGGTCGTTTAGGTGATCTTCAACAACGGAAATCCGCCCTCGACTGCTTCTTCGAACACTGCAAAGATGTCCTGCTGCCGCGTGAGGACCTTTGTCGCAGGCTTTACCGTCAGCTTTCAGAGTCAGCGATGGTGCATGCCCATACCGCGTTCAATGAGGGCCAGACAGGGGAATCCAAGCAGCTTTCCGACTTCGCGCTGGCGGTTTGCCCGGAGATAAGGCGGTCATCGGCATGGGCGAAACTAACCTGCAAACGCTGGATGGGCGCGCGGATATGGCGCGCAGTGAGGCCGGCGGCCGTCGCTATCCGTGCTATGCAGCGCAATTAGCAATTCGGATTACTTCACCCACTGGGTTCTGGATCGCACACGTCATCCGCTAATTGCCGCACCATCCGCTGCACGCGTCAGCACCTCGGCGTGACGCTGAACGCAGAGATCGACCGAGAGCTGATCCATTGCCTCCGCCCTTAACTCCTCGCGCGCACTTCGCCAGCGGTCGCGTTCGGCGATGACGGCGCATATCGCTTCCACCAAAACTGAGCGATTAACCTGGGGACGAAATCGCGCGCGCCTTATGCTTTGCCAATCTATGGCCTCGGGATCGCCCAACGGGTTTTCGACCAGAAGTCCGCGACGCCCGTTCTCGCCCACCTGCTCGCGTGCCCCGCCAACTTCGCTGAGGATCGCAGGCAGTCCGGTAAAAATTGCTTCCATCGAAGCCATGGACCAGCCCTCGAAGAAGGAATCGAGCACGAAGGCGTCCGCTGCCGCCAACACGGCCGACACGTCAGGGCAAGGCCCGCATAGATGGATTTGACCCGCGCACGGCAATCCGTCACGCAACTGTCGCACCTGCTCGAAATACATTGGGTCGGCGACATCGCCGGCGCAAAGCAGGCGCGCTTCGGGATACGCGCGTACCACATCGGAGAACGCTTCGACGAGCCCGAACGTGTTCTTCTGGATGTGGTACCTGGCCAGCGAAACGAAGAGGAACTCGTGATGCAAGCCAAGCCAAGCGCGGGCTTGGGCCCTATCTCGGTGGCCGATGTGTCGGCGGTCGACTCCGTTGGGGATGGTGACGACGCGATCTGGCGGATATCCGGGATTGGACCTCAAATACTGTCGTCGGACGAGCTCGCTTACAGCGACAAAACCCGTTATGTGGCGGCTCCGCAACCGCTCTCTCGGCCAGGTGCTTTGATCGAAGAGGGAGTGAGCACCGTGCAGGGTCTCGACGATTGGAATGCGCGCCGCCGCGGCCGCAGTCACAAGCCATTCCGGTGCACCGTGGATGCTGGCGATGTCCGGCCGGTGTGTCGCGAGCCATTGCTCGACGTTATGCTGGGCGAGCTTGACGACTGGGACGCCGTCGAGGCGAAGGGAGCCGGCCGTTTCTTCGTCGGGGCGATCCCACGGGGTATGCGCAACCACGGTGTCGAGGCCGTGCGACGGTAGCCCTCGAGCCAGGAACAAGGTCACCATCTCCTGTCCTCCGAGCTTCAGCGCCCCCGTCGCTACCATACAACGGAGCCGCGGACGAACGTCGGGACGCACAGGATCGCATAGCCATGGAACTGGCGTCGGGGGCGGAGTGCTCACTGCAGGACACGCTAGGTCGCTGCCGGCAGAACGCACCGCATCATCACCTCGGACACCTGAATTAAACGGGGGCCATTCATCGGTCCTGTCGGGGATCATTTGATCGACTTGCCGAGCGAACACCTTGCGTCCGATGCGGCGAGCAACCCGGGGGAGGGGCCACTTGCAGCGTTGGCCCCAAAGGTACGCTTTGACGGCCAAGTCTCTAAGTCTCTGCCGTGACTCCGCCATTGTTAATGCTCCCGCTGAATGGCGATTTCCCAACGTAGATTTCATTTTAGATGCCTTCAGGCCGAGATCCCGATATTCGCTGCAACAGATGAATCTCTTTCAATTTCCCGAAGAGATCTAGGATACAGCGACTTCTGTCCACCTACAAACATTATACATAATGTTCACGCACAAGCAACTCTCACTGAAGCCGCTTCCAAAGAAAAAATGTTGCAAAAGTCGCAGAGTTCAGAGTAAGTATAGAGCTTCCGAGAGCGGTGGAAAATTACCCGATTTTCGTCGGTCCCGATGTTCGCAGATCTGTCAAGAGCGAAACCCCGATCCAGCGCACTGCGAGGCCCTGACCGGGTGCCCGCATTGATAAAACAAGCGATGCGGCTGATGGCCGCTCTGCTGCCCGCCCAGGTCGCAGCCGGGGCAGAGGCGGCCCCGCCCGCTGCGGGCCCGATTGCGCGGCTCGATGATCGCAACTGGAAGGCGCGGCACAAGGCGAAGCTGCGCGAAGCGCCGTCGCGTCCTGTCGATCTGGTGCTGCTCGGTGATTCAATAACGGCGAATTACGAATTGAAGGGACCCGGGCGGCTACGCGACTACAGTAGTGTCTGGCAGCGTTATTACGCCGATCGATCCGCGCTCAATCTCGGTTTCAGCGGCGATGGCACGCCTCATCTGTTGTGGCGCATTACGCACAACGAGATCGACGGCATCGCGCCGAAGGTTGCGGTAATCCTGATCGGGACCAACGATATCGGCTGGCTGCACCGGACCGTGGCTGATACGGTGGCTGGTATCGACGCGGTGGTGGCCGAATTGCATCTTCGTCTGCCGGCGACAAAGATCCTGCTAGTGGGTCTATTGCCGAGCGACCGCGGCCCGCGGGTGCGGCAGGCCACAGCCGAGATCAATTCCGCCCTGGCGGCGCATTACGGCAACGGCCAGGTGCTCTACGTGGCTTATCGGGATGTCTCCCCGGCGTTTCTCAAAGACGGCATCCTCGATACCTCATTGTTCAGCGATCCTCAGCAAGTCCCGCCGGAACCGGCATTGCACCCGTCTTCGGAAGGACAGGAACGGATGGCTGCTGCGCTCGAGCCGATACTGAGCGAACTTCTGGGGGACGCGCGGCATGACCGTTGACCTCGGTCAACCTGCCACCCACGGGTAGCGCCCAGTCTGGTGACAGGCCGGTCAAGCTATGATCATTATCCGGCTTTCTCAAGGGATCTAAGCAGTTCTTCTTTGGATGACCAACAAATCCTCAAGCGCCGCCCGAAACTCCCTCTCCGCCCCTGGGGACGGAGAGGGCCGGGGTCATAGGCGCTAAGCAACATTTCGCAGGTTGGTACACACTCGGGTTTGGCGTTCGTGGTTCATATCGGCAATCGCCTTGTGAATGGCGCGATCGAGATGATCGGGTCGGAGAAGGTCTGGTGCACGAGAAAGTGGCGTTTGAGGTCGCGCCAGGATCGCTCGATGTCGTTCAGCTCTGGAGCATATTTCGGCAGCCATTCGAGGGTCAGCCAAGGGCGCGCGGCGAGCGCCGCCCGAGAGGCTTTGCTGGTATGGATCGGGCCGTTGTCCAGAACGAGGATGACCGGCCTCTGAGACCGCCCTGGGCAGGGTCCATAAGCGGCATCGAGCCGACCCAGCAAAGCGATGAAGTCACCGCTGCGCTTGGTGGCGCTGGTATTGACGATCAGTCTGCGGGCGGCGCAATCGAGGACGCCGAGCATCGCTCGCTTGTGCGACCGCCCCGGCGCTTCGACCCGCAGATCCTCGCCCCGCTTGGCCCAGGCGTGAGCGAGATAGGGATGGGTGAGCGCCTCCGCCTCATCGCCAAACAGCAACGTAATATCGCCAGCTTCGGCCTGCTGTCTCAGCAGGCGCAGGCGCAAGCCGGAGCGGTCGACCGCATCGGCATCCTGCCGTCCCTTCAGAGTGTGCCGGGGTCGTCGCCAGGCGAAGCCCCCTTTTTCAGCACCACGCTGAGCCGCGATTTCGAGAGCCGCGCGCCGGTGCGCCGTTGGATCTCGTCCTGCAGACGCGGCAGGGTCCAGTTCGGCCGATCGGCAACTTCGGGCGCCAAGACCTGTTCGAGCACCGACAAGGCCGCCTGCTCCTTGGCCGCGGCGGGGCCTGGCGCCTTGCGGGCGCGTAGTCCCGCAACCCCCTTGCGGCCAAAAATCCACCGCCAATGCCGTACGCTGTCCGTGCGTACGCAGAACGCCGCGGCGATCCGCTCGCTGGTCCATCCCTCCAACGACAGCAGGATGGCACGCGCCCGATCCGCTTCTTCCCGATCGGACGAGCGCGCCAAAGCTCGCAACTCCTCGCGTTGCTCGGCGCTCGCCGAAATCCACGATTGGCTCGGCACACTTCCTCCACATGCCGCAGTTTCCTCGTCGGGATTCTGTCATATGTGGACCAACCCAGAGAACCCTGCTTAGGATAGCATGATGTTGGGGTCTTCGGCTTGGCATGGTCGTCGTCGTGGCGGGTCGGTGAGATGCCGGGCGAGATCACGGGCGTGCTGCGGCCACATCTCGGGCGGCGGCGGGGCGAGAATGGCGACGAGCAGGCCGAGCACAACGCCCCGCAGAAGACGCCAGAACGAGAGGGTGCGGCCCGGCAGAGGGGGGAAGGGCGCCCCGCAGGCGATTGGCCTCGGCCTCGGCAAGAGCAGCGCCAGAATGAGCTTGGCGTAGAGCCACACGCGCGCCAGAGCGGGGCTCTTGGCCGGCAGCGCGCCGAGCCCGAGGAGCGATTTGAGGCGTTTGATGGCGAGCTCGATTTGCCAGCGCAGACGATAAAGCGCGCACACCCGCGCGGGCGGGAATGCGTCTGCTGGCAAGCTGGTCAGCAGCAGCACAAAGCCGGCAGCCAGCAGCGAGCGCGCGTCTGGGGTGCGGCCGCGCTTTTTGGCATCCTGGCGCAGGCGCCGGCGCGCCTGTTCGGCCTTTTCTTGAGGCAAGCGGGCGAGGATGAGGCGCAACGGCGGCGGGTCTGGGTGGCGATCATCGACGCGCACGGCGTACTCGCCAGGAGCCTCCCCGGCTCTTGCCAGTGCGGCCATCAGGTCGAAGGGCCCGCCCGCGGGGGTGAGCAGGCGTAGACTGTTCCATCCCGTGCGCACCAGCAAGTCGGCGCCGGCCTGCCGCATCAGACGCACCTCGCCGGGGCGGGCGTAGTAGCGATCGGCCATGCCGATGTCGCCCTCGACCCAGTGAAAGCGGGAGAGCCGCTCGGCGCCGCGACCGTCGGTCAGCGTGACCGCGTCGAGCCGGCGGCGGGCGGGATCATAGGCAATATGCAGGCGCCAGCTCGTGCGCTCGGCCCCGGGCTGACAAATCGCCGTGCCGTCAACCAGCACCAGACGCCGCCCGCCTACCGGCGCAGTTGCGGGCAGCCGCGCGGCCAGCAGCGCGCCGGCAATGTCGGCCAGCCATTCGGCCGTCTCACCGCCGAACCGCTCGACCAGCGAAGCATCCGCGAGCCGGGCCACCCCATTTGCCGCCGCCAGCGCGCAGACTTGCCGCAACGACAGCCCGCTCGCCCAGGCCAGCGCCAGGCGCAGCAGCGCCTCCGCACTCGGCACCCCGCGCGCGCTCAAAGGCGCCCCAGAACCGCGCGCTTGCCGCGATGTCAATGGCCGCCGAAACCGTTGCCACCAGCCTCGGCCAGCCGTTCAAGGGATCTGCATTTCTCATGCAGACGACAACACCGCCCACATGAAAAATCGCTATCCTAGCGCCTATGAGGGCCGGGGTGAGGTGGGAGATTCCAGAGTGCTTGCCAATACCCACCTCACCCTCCCCGTCGCTGAAGCGGCGGGTCCCCTCCCTCTCCGCCCTGAAGGGCGGAGAGGGCATTCTTGGACCGAGCAACGCAGGGCGGCTTAGTCGATGTGCGGCATCGCCGGGATCATCGGGCGGCTGGACGACCGCAACCTCGCCGCGCTGGAGCGGATCAGCGATGCCATGGTCCACCGCGGCCCGGACGATAGCGGGACATGGATCTCCGCGCCGGACTCCCGCGGCTGGGGCGCGCTGCTCGGTTTCCGCCGACTCTCGATCCTCGACCTCTCCCCTGCCGGCACCCAGCCCATGGTGGACCCGGTGACCGGGCATGTGGTCGTCTTCAACGGCGAGATCTACAACTTCGTCGACCTGCGGCGGCGCCTGGTGGCCGAGGGACAGGAGTTCAAGTCTTCCGGCGACACGGCCGTCATGCTCCGCGCCCTCGGCCTCTACGGGTCAAGCGCGGTAAGCTCGTTCCGCGGTATGTTCGCCTTTGCCTGCTGGGATCCCGAGGAGCGCCGGCTCCTGCTGGCCAGGGACCCTCTGGGAATCAAGCCCCTCTATCTGGCACGGTCGTCGGATCCGGATGCGGGCTGGTCGATCGCCTTCGCCTCGGAGCTTCGTGCCCTGCTGGATTCCGGGCTGCTGGGTATGCCTCGCCTCGATCCGCAGGCCGTGGCCAGCAGCGTGTGGAACGGTTTCGTGGTCGGCCCCGGTACCACCGTCAAAGGCGTCGACCTGCTCTGGCCGGGCCGCCTGCTCGAATTCGACGGCGCCGGCAAGGAGGTGCGCCAAGAGGACTTCTGGCGCATCCCCGATAGCGCCCCCGAGCCGATCATGGACGAGGACGGTCTGGCTGCCATACTCGAGGAGGGGGTAAGGCTCCATCTCGCCAGCGACGTACCGCTGGCTGTCCTGCTCTCCGGCGGCGTGGACTCGTCGGCCGTCGCCAACCTGGCCCGGCGCGCCGCCCAGAGCCCGATCCATACCTTCACCCTGGCCTTCGAGGAGCGCGAGCTGAACGAGGGGCCCATCGCGAGGCGGATCGCCGCCGCCATTGGGACCGAGCACCACGAGGTGGTGTTGACGGAGGAGAGCTTTGTTGCGAACCTGGAAGCGGCGCTGGACAGCCTGGACCAGCCGACCTTCGACGGGCTCAACGCCTACTACGTGTCGCGCGCCATTCGCGCTGCCGGCTTTACCGTCGCTCTGTCGGGCACGGGCGGCGACGAGCTCTTCGGAGGCTATACCTCCTACCGCGATCTCCCGGTGCTGCACCGCTGGTCGCGGCGCGCCGCCTGGGTGCCCCGAAGCGTGCAGACAGCCGCGGCGACACTGGCGACTTGGCCGCTGCGACGCTCCGGCGGGGCGATGCCGCCTCAGACCCGCTGGGCCAAACTTCCTGATATGGTCCATCACGGCGACGATCTGCTGGCGCTCTATCAGCTGGCCTATGCGCTGTTCCTCCCCGGATTTCAGCATGAGCTGCTGGCGCCAGGCTTTGCCGAAGCGCTGGCCGACGGCCTGCCCGCGGCAATGCGTCAGCGTATCAGCACCGAGAGCAGGGGCCGCACGCCACTTTCGGCCATCAGCGTCATGGAGCAGCGGCTTTTCCTCGGCGAGCGGCTGCTGCGCGACAACGACGTTGCCAGCATGGCCGCA
Organism: Allostellaceae bacterium; assembly: GCA_035252905.1. Taxonomy (GTDB): domain Bacteria; phylum Pseudomonadota; class Alphaproteobacteria; order ATCC43930; family CGMCC-115725; genus AP-15. The sequence continues at coordinate 40,861 of DATFCQ010000136.1, forward strand.
TCGCTGGAGCAGCGGGTGCCGCTGGTGGACCAGGTCCTTTTCGAGGGCGTCGACCGATTGCCGGACGAGGCGCGCTACCGGCCGCTGGGCCGGAAGGCGATATTGCGGCGCATCGGTTTGCGCGGCCTTGACCCGGCGCTGTTCGAGCGGCCCAAGAGCGGGTTTGTGCTGCCGTTCGATCGCTGGATCCGGCGTGGCCTGAAGGACGCCATGGACCGGACCCTGCGAGACCCGCAGGCCGTCGCTCCGGTGGGGCTCGACCCCGCGGCGGTGGAGCGGCTCTGGCGGGCCTTCCTCGACGGGGCGCCCGGCCTGTATTGGTCGCGGATCTGGTCGGTGTACGTCTTCATCCGATGGTGTCATCGCAACCGCGTCTTCCGCTGAGGCGGCCACCCGGGCGCGCCGGGCCGGTGGGATACGGAAAGGCGTCGAATTTGAGCCGCGCCGATTGGCCAACGGCTTGCAGACCTGGCCGATATACGGCGCTGCACAACCTGCCGAAGAACCTTCATATGCATATGCATCTGGGAATGACGCAGACTGCCGAGATGAAGATTGTCGGCGCAGGGTGGTTTCATATCTTCTCTAATCGCCTCTGAGGGACCTTGACGAGAGCATCCCCGAGCCGTAGTCGAATGAGCCGAGGCTGAGGATGATGCGGCGGATAATTTGGCAGGCCACCAACAGCGGAATGGTCCGGAACTTTAACCGCTCCACCCTCGCGTTCGCAATTACGATGCCTGAAAGTCGGGTAGCGACCAGGCTTGGACGAGTACGGCCTCCGCTGTGGACAGACCGCCTCAGGGTGCCGGCGACCGCGCTGCTGATCGGCGGGTTGGCTCTCCTCACGTGTCTCGAGACCAACATCGCCTGCGCTCGAGAAACTGTGAGCATATTTGGGAATGGCGTACCGTCCAACGCAGTCGCGGCGGACGACCGGGGCGTAACGCTCGGCGTGAAATTTTTGAGCTCGAAGGCCGGCAAGATCTCTGCCATTCGGTTCTATCGCGGGGCACACAGCCCCTCGGGCTACGTCGCATGCCTCTATACTGCTTCCGGCGGATTGCTCGCATCGGTGAGACTCCCAACCGAAACGGGTCCGATCCCGGGATGGCAGACGGCGACGCTTTCGATGCCAATATCGATATCGGCGAACACCACCTATGTCGCGGCCTATTACACGTCCAACGGGCGATACGCCGATGACTATTTTGGATTGGCGAAAGGTCGCGTGCGCGGCGATCTGCGTATTCCAGGAAGTTCGATGGTCGGCGGAAACGGCGTGTATTTCTATGGCCTCGGCTTTCCACGAGACGAATGGAGAGCCTCCAACTATTATGTCGATGTGCTGTTCACACCGGTGCCGCAGCGGCCGGCGCTGAGCCTGTCTTTTGAACCGCCAAACCCGTCGGTCCCGAACACGGCGCCGCGTGGCACGACCGTAGCGACGATCAACGTGCGCTGGAGTGATGGAAGGCCGTTCAGCGGAACGCTCGCTTTCGGGCCGCCCTATTGGAATGACCGAGGCGTGTTTGCGATCAGCGGCAACACGCTCGTCGTCAACCCCAAGGGACCGGGCGCCGCCGCCGCCCGGGGGACCGTCCATGTCACCATCGTCGCCACCCAATGAACAGCGATGAGCTATTGCTTGGAAGGTTTCACTGACATGGAGTCACGACATTGGGTGTGCCAGCGTCGTAACGCGCCTTGGCAGGAAGCTTGTACGTAGTGCCCGTCGTCGGATCAACCCACGGCCATGTGCAGGAACCAAAGAATGCCGGCTTGCTCGTGAGATAGAACGAGTTGGGGATCGAACGTGCACCGTTGGCCCACACCACACCGTTGGTTACGTTGTCCCAGTTGCCATCGCGGTAAATATGGTTGAGTGCATAGCCGTTGTCCCATCCCCCGCCATTGAAGTTGTTCCCCAGCTGGTAGACCGGCGTTCCGCTTTGTGATGACGGGGTTGTCTGATAGACCGTACCACCTTCCAGCACATTGCCGATATAGGCGTGGAACCCGGTGTAGGCGTCCATACCGACTGCGCGCAGGTTACTCGATTTCGGATCGATCGAATTGTTGCCGTTGGCATAGTTGCGCAAATGCACCTCCCATCCCGAGTTGCCGTGCGTCGTATCGGCACCGATGTTGTTTGCCCAGTTGCCTTCGATCAGGTCATTGTGGGTGAAGTTGGCATGGCTATCATCAATACCATTCTCGAGCCAGCCAGGACTATTCCAAAGCTCTGACTGATCGACGTAGTTGTAAGCAATGACATTGCCGCCGCCCGTCTCGTTCAGCGTGATCGGCTTATCATTGTTGATAGAGATATTGTTTTCGACAAGACATTCGGAAGAGCCTACGCCCACAACAATACCATATGATTGGCCGCCAGGATTTTCATCCGTTGATCCATGAGCATATGAATCTCGGATAACACATCGATAGCAACGGCCAAGGCCGATGTTATAGCCATACTTGCCGGGGTGGTCGACCGGATCGCTGGACCAGTATTCGCCATCTACATCAACATTATTGACCCATGAATACGCCATATAGCTGAGGGCAAGATTACCGCCAGGAAAGCCCCACTGATTGTTGCCTCCCGCGATGGCAATATCTTCGACACCATCCCAGCGGTTTCCGACTGAAAGCGAAGCGTCATTGGCCGGTATGGTACGCCATACTTGGGGACTCAAAGAGAGTGGGAAATCAATGTGCAGCGGATCCTTGATCGTCAGGGTGTTGCCGTTGATCGCAGTGATCTCTGTTTCTTGGACGGTCGAACGCCACTGTGGAACTGCATTCTGGGCCGCACTGTTGGCCGTGGCTACATCCGTGACACTGATGCTGGGCGCGCCGGTGCTCGGTCCGCTCCAACCAAAGGTTGGCTGGCGCTTGAAATAGATGCCATCGTAGAACCACAAATATCCACCATTAAAGTACACTGGGCCTACAGCTGAAGCAGAGCCGTCAAGATGATCGATCGTGATGACGTCGCCAACTCGGTACGCGCTCGCGTTAGCGACCTGGATTGTCGTAGAGTCTTTCAGGGCGTCGGCTGTGACATTCTGGACGAGGAAATCGGCGTCGGAGCTGCCGGTCCGATGTCCAAGGAGCAGCACCGTACCATAATTGTTGATCGTGCCGTTGGCCACTATTCGAGTCGCGGTCGGCCCCTGGCCGCGGATGGTAACGTTGTCGACGTCGACGACAATGCCGACTTGACCTCCGTTCCAGGTCTGTGGATTGATGAAGTAGATGCCTGCCTTAAGGAGGACGATCTTTCGGCCGGTCGGCGTCGCTGCCGCGCCGGCAGCATTGATAGCTGCCTGGAATGCCGATGAAAATGCTGCGGCATTGGCGGTCCCTGTAAGGGCAGGGTTGACCGAATATCCGTTGTATGGATTTCCAGCGGGGACCCAAACAGTCGCTGGCCGTACCGGATCGTTGTCTGCAGGAATACCTCCAGGAATGCCGGGATTCCAGGTGGTCTGATACATTGCGGGAAGGATCGATTCATCAAGATTGCCACCGCCTTGACTCGATGGCGATGTAATCGCGATTGCGAGATTGCTCTGAACCGTGGTGGCCAAAGCTATTACTGGCAGCAGCGCAATTGATGGCATAGCAGTAAGAAAAAAAGTCCGTTTCATTGACTCTCACTCACTGTGCAGTTCGCGTCAGGCCAAGAGAGAAATATTGTAAGTCTAACATCGAAATTGTTTATGTGTGAAGCGATATCCAACAGAATGAAACAGAAAATAATATAAATTATTATCTTTTTAAAGGGGGCATTGCTGATATGTTAATTTCACTTTGGCCATTTTTGGAAATTTACTAGGAAAGCAAAGCTTAACTCTTTGAGTGAAATTTCGCCTATTCTCAATTATTTCAAAGGTTTACGCTACGTAATGACCAAAGTCGAGGTTAGCCTGAATAATTCACCAGAGTAGGCAAAGCCATTTCGGTTCACCGCCGAACAGCAGCATCAAGACATAGAGATCCGTGGCGTCGCCGACGCGCGGAGCAGGGTTTGCGGTTGCGCCGAGGGGTTCGTCCGGGGGCCT
>DATFCQ010000137.1:0-9044 GCA_035252905.1 Allostellaceae bacterium
AGGCCCCCGGACGAACCCCTCGGCGCAACCGCAAACCCTGCTCCGCGCGTCGGCGACGCCACGGATCTCTATGTCTTGATGCTGCTGTTCGGCGGTGAACCGAAATGGCTTTGCCTACTCTGGTGAATTATTCAGGCTAACAAGAGAAGCCCCATCGGGGAGCATCCAGCAAACCATCCTTGATACAATGCGAAGCGACATACCGGATCGCGCCGCCGCTCTTGTCTCTGCGGCGCTTGTCGACACCATGCTTGCTAGCGCTATAATTCGCGTATTGAGGCCAACCCAGAAAGGCATTAGAGAGTTATTCTGATCTCCCAATGGCCCATTTTCTACATTTGATCAGCGCATCAACGGGGTTTCTGCAATTAATCTGGTTGGCAATATGACAAAACACAACTTAGAAGTAATAAGAAATGTGAGAAATGTTTTTGCTCACGCAATGGGAAATGTTGAATTCTCTAATCCTGCCATCTCCAGAGCTTGTGCCAGATTGCACCTCTCGATAAACGCACAATTTTTTGTGGATCAGGAGGAAAACCGCAAAGACAGATACAGATATTGTCATGCTTGCGATGAAATATTTCAAGCACTTTTCAATGATTTTGGAACCGCGTGGCTCACTGGCCGTCTGGGAACTTCACGCGAGACCCCAATACTGCCGTAAGAATCAATTGTACAACCTCATCTGCTGTCTCATACATGAGATCGCGATTCGCCAAGAATGCCTCCACACCATTTAGAAGCATGTCCGAAGTAACTATGATTTCATTTTCCTCGCTATTTTCATGCGGCGGGCTGGCAGGATTGGTTGCATGCATGCCGAAAGCTCCATCCTTTAGGACAGAAATATACACCAACCATCAAAAAACGCAACCCACAATTGCTAAAATCACAAATACCTAGTGATGGGTGGTTTTCCCGGGGAATATTGTAATTTCCCTACTTTTGTCGCGTTCGCAATGCATCTCAGAATCTACATCTCGCGTCATGGTACGTGAACCGGATAATTCCCGACTTGTTCCGTGGGGAAGGCCGGGGCGGGGGCAGCGTATTCCGCCGACGTCACGGCACGACGGCGCCTGAGACAGGCTCTTATGCTCCCCTAGTCGGTTTCCGGAACCCCGGCCTTGCGCAGACCGGCGAAATACGTGCTTTCCATCAAAGCCTGAATCCGCGGCACCCCCCACGAGTCGACTGTCCGCAAGCGGGCGATGCTGGAATAACGATTGCCGCCGACCAGCCTGCGGGCTTCGTCGAGCTCTGCGGCGGCGCGGTTGACGTCGCCTTTAAGGGCATAGGCAGAGGCGAGGAACGAGCGAAAGATAGCCGCCGCCGGCGTGGCGTTGCGCGCTTTTTCGCACCAGGTGATCGCCTCGTCGATGCGCGATTGCAGCAGATGTGCACGCCCGATCCGGCTATAGAAAAGGCCGATCTGGGGATCGCGGGGACTGAGCCGGATGGCTTGCTCCTGGGCCGGAACAAGCGCCTCGATCGACCCGGTCATGAACTTGCACCAGCCGAGATGGGAGTATGCGTGAGCCCAGTTGCGGTTGAGCGCGATGACGGTCTCGTATTCAAGAATGGCCGCGTCATATCGGTGCTGCGCACGCAACACCTGGGCCTTGGCGAAACGCGCGAGCGAGCTGCGAGGCGACGCGGCCACGGCTTGCCCGGCCAAGCCTTCCGCGCGCGCAATATCAGCCGCGGCCGTGTCGGTCATAAAGTCGAGGGCGCGGGCGGCGAGCTCGATGGCCAGCCAGCTCTGCGCCGCGACCGAGTCTCGATCGAGCGCCAGCGCACGCTCGAACAGCAAAACCTGCTCCGCACGGTTCTCGCGCGACGGCGGCCGCAACCGTGCGGCGCGTCCGCGCAAAATGTAGTCGTGCGCGTCCGGACGCGCGATCGGGCGGGCAGCCGCGGCCTCGACCAGCTCCAGGTCGAGCGCAATCGCAATCCGGTTTGTAACCTCGTCCTGCAAGGCGAACAGATCGCCGGCGTCGCCGTCGAACCGCTCCGCCCACAGATGCACGTCGGTTTCGGCATCGATCAGCTGTGCCGTCACGCGGACCCGGCTTCCCGATCGCTGAACCTCTCCATCGAGCACATAGCGCACGCCGAGTTCGCGGCCGATCTGCTTCGTGTCGACCGGCTTGTTTCGGTAGGTAAAGGCGGTGTTGCGCGAGATCACGAGCATATCCGGGATCCGCGACAGATCGGTCGTCAAATCCCCGGTGATCCCGTCGACAAAATGTTGCTGCTCGGGATCATGGCTCAAATTGGCGAAGGGCAGCACGATGATCGACAGGCGCGAGGCCGAGCCGGCCTGCACGTTCGAGACGGCTGCCGGAATCGCCGACGTCGACCGCTCGGCGGCGAGGGCATCCGCCTCCTGCGCGTCCCGCGCGGGCGAGGTCTCGGCCGATGCGCGCGCCGACCGCCACGCCCGCAGCAGCGGCCCTGACTCGCCGCCGATTTCGCGCAGCGCGCGCTGACCGGCCTCGTATTGGTGTCGGGCCTCCTCGATGCGGCCGGTGAGCGCCAGAGTGGTGATCAACAGCGCCCATGCGGTCTCGTCGTAACGGTCGATGCGCACCAGCTCGCGCGCAAAGGGCAGGGCTTCGGGCGGCGTCGCGCCGAGTTGTTCGGTCAAGGCCCGGAGAATCCGGGATTGCAGCTTGCGCGCATCCTCGCGCAGGCCGAGCAGCCATGAGTGGAATTCGCTGTTCGCCGCGAGGTCGAGATCGGCCAGCAGCGGTCCACGGAAGAGCGCTGCCGCGCGCGCCAGACTGTTTGTGCCGGCGTCCTCGGCACCCGCGCAGGCCTGCGCGGCAAAGAGATCGACGTCGAGCTCCTCGGTCCGCAGTTCGACGGTCTGCCGGTCGGCGACGAGCCGGGGATGGGACGGATCGTCGACAAAGGGCCGGATCTTGCTGAGGCTCCATCGCAAAGCACCGCGCGGATCGTCCGGGACGTCCCAGAATATCTCGCACAGCTCTTCGCGCCGGTGCCTGCGTCGGGTCAAAGCGAGGTAAGCCAGCAGAGCGCGCGTCTTGCGCGACGGCGGCAGTGTCAGCGCGGCGCCGTTGCGGACCACCGCAAGTTCGCCGAGGACCCTGAATTCCAGCACGTAGCAATCTCCGTGCGACCTACCGGATTGCGGATCTTTGCTACGGATTATGCGGTAACCACGCTCTTGCGGCAACTTTCCACGCCCGTTCCCACGCAGGCGCAAACAGAAAGCATGGATTATCAGACCAGTGAGGCCACTCGGCCCTGCCCTAAACCGGAGCTGCTCATGATGGATACTTCATGCTCCATGGCGAGCGAGCGTTTCGCCCGCTGCATTTCCAGATCAAAACGGGTCCGCTGGGACATCGAGAGCGATGTCATTCGCGGCCGTCAATTCGACGGCGCCGACAAATTCCTGCCCGACGGGCTGACCCTGGCGAGGCGGCCTGACTTCCTCTCGCCGCGCGAACGGATCTATTTCAGCCAGGTACAGGGGCGCACCTACGCCAACATGTTCGGGCTGGTCGAGCGCTTTATCGGCGCCAAGGTGTTGGAGCTCAGCCGCGATCATTGGCTGGGCGACCAGGTCGCGCTCGAAGCGCTGGTCCGGTTCGGTGACGAAGAGCTGAAGCACCAGGCGCTGTTCCGCCGCATCGAAGCCCTGGCCGGCCAGGTGATGCCGCCCGGCTACAGTTTCGCCTGGGACCCGAACGAGGTCGCCGCTGCAGTGTTGCGCAAGAGCAGTTGGGCCGTGCTGGCATTGACCCTGCACATCGAGCTGTTCACGCAATCCCACTATCGCGAAAGCATTCGCAAGGACGCCGATCTCTCGGAGCTCTACAAGGACATTTTCCTCTTTCACTGGAAGGAGGAGTGCCAGCACGCGCTCATCGACGAGCTCGAATGGCGGCGCCTCGACACGGGAATCGATCCGATGGCCCGCGACAGGGCGGTCGACGAGCTGATCGAGCTGATCGAGGCGGTCGATGCGATCGCGCAGGTGCAAGCCGCTGCCGACGGCGCGTATTTTGCGCGGACCTGCGGACGCGAACTGAGCGCGTCCCAGACCGCCATGGTCCGGCAGACCTTGCTGGAGGCTTACCGCCTTCAATACATCCTCTCCGGCGCCCGGCACCCGCATTTCGCCGGCACGCTTGCCAGCCTCACGACCGACGCCCAGCTCGGACGCATTCACGACGCGCTGAGCGGCCTCGCCCCTATGCGGGCATTAGTCGCTGCCTGAAAGCCCCCATCCCCACGCATGAAAGGTCCTAACCATGTCCACGATCACTATTGCACAGACCAATCCTTCGCCGTCCCGCAGCATCGTCAACGGCATCGACACGGATGCCGTGCATGAGCTGATAGACACTGTCGACTCCGATCGGGCAAAGGGCATGACGCACTGGCGGGTCGCCAGCGCCTGGCAGGGCGGCACGCACTCGCGGGCGCAGGTCGACGGGTTTGTGATCGGCGGCGTCGGCGTGCCGCGCCGTTTCGCGATCGACATCGACGAGCCCTTTGAGCTCGGCGGCGGCAACGCCTTCGCCAACCCGCAGGAATACCTGCTCGCGGCCCTCAACGCCTGCATGATTGTCGGCTATACGGCGCTCTGCGCATTGCAGGGCATCGCACTGGAGAAGCTGGAGATCACAACCGAAGGCGATATCGACCTGCGCGGTTTCTTTGGGCTCGATCCGACGGTCGCCGCCGGTTATCGGGAGTTGCGCAGCACGGTGGTGATCAAGGGCAGCGGCACGGAGGAGCAGTTCCGCAAGATCCACGATATGGTTCTGGCGACATCGCCTAACTTCTACAATATCGCCCGTGCGGTTCGGGTCGCGCCGAAGCTGACCATCGAGTGACCTGACATCTGGTGCGCATAGGGCCTCGCGGCGGCCGGGATCCCCCGGCCGCCGAGGGTCCTCTTCAGCATCAGCAATGAGAAATGGCAACCCGGAGAAAATATCCTGGACGTCATTCCACTCGCCGGGCTCGCCATGCAGGTCTACCGCTGCAACGGAACCCTTGCGTAGCAATGGCGGATTGCTGCACCGCTGTGAAACCCATCACCGCGAAAGGAATTTGAAATGCGAAACCACCGACTTGTCATATTATTGTTCGCTGCGGCGACAACAACCTCTGGCGGTCTAACGGCCGCATCGCCGGCCCAAGCCGAAGACCCGATCGTCAAGCTCGTGAGCGTCGCGAACGCCAAATGCCTCCAGCCGGTCGACGGGTCGACCGCCTTGGGTGCGGCGATCGTCCAGGAGCCGTGCAACGGCAACCTCGCTCAGCAATGGACGGTCGCGCTGGTCTCCTCCACAAAGGTCCGCCTGGTCAACAGGTTCAGCCATCTCTGCCTTGACGCCCGCGGTAAGGCCGTCAACGGAACCCCCATCCAGCAGTGGGCGTGCACCCGCATCACCAATGTGAACTGGAACTTTGGCATCACCAATAACCTGTTGTCATCGGGGATCTCCAACACTTTCAGCCACTGCGTCGCTACGCCGGGAACGCAGGACGGCCTGCCGATGGAGTTGCGGTTCTGCGACGGCAACCCTGCGCAGCTCTGGAACCGTCCCAACGGATAAGATCGCCAGAACGCAAGGCGGAAGAGCGCAGAAGCCGGGCAAGAATTCCCCGCAATGGGTCTCGTCATTCCGGGACGGCCCGTCAGGGTCGGACCCGGAATCCATGAACACCCGCTTTGACAAGGCCTTAGAAAGCCTGTGTTCATAGATTCCGGGTTCGCGGGCGATGCCCGCGCCCCGGAATGACGACAAACCTGGATTCTTGCCCAGCCTCGCAGCGTATTCCGCCGAATTCGCGACACGACGACAACTCAGACAGGCTTTCAGAGAGCCGCCATTGCCTAAGGGAGGCCGGCGATAGAGAGGGTCGAAATCCAGGAACGCAAATATCTTGCCGCGTGCAATTTGCCTCGGTCTGATCTCGTGTGCAGAACGCGCATGGTGAGATTTACGAGGGAAGGAGAGCTGATGCTGCATCAGGATCAGGTGGAACAGGCCCGCAAACTGCTCGGCCATCTCGAAACGCGCACAACGGCGATGGCGGACAGCGTTTATCGCAATGAGGTGAACGATTACATCTGCCCAAAGCAGTTAGCGCGTGAGCGCGAGGTGTTTTTTCGACGCGGCCCGTTCACCGTCGGCTTGAGCGGTCTAATCCCCGCCCCGGGCGACTATATGACTCATGACTATGCCGGGGTTCCGATCCTGCTGGTGCGGCAGCAGGACGGCTCGCTGCGCGCGCTCGCCAATGTCTGCCGCCACCGCGGCGCTCGGCTGGCCGAGGGCTGCGGTGGCGGCGCGCGGGATTTCTCCTGCTCGTACCATGGCTGGACTTACGGCCTTGATGGGCGGCTGCTGGCGCGCACGGACGAACATTCCTTTGCCGAGATCGACAAGAGGGCGCTCGGCCTGCCCGAGCTGCCGGTCGTGGAGAAGCACGGTATGATCTGGCTCTCTCCAACGCTGGGCGCGAGCTTCGACGTCGATGCCTTGCTCGGCGGGCTCGATCGCGACTTCGCATCCTATGGGCTCGAGACTTACCACCATTACCAGACCCGCGTGCTCAGGCAGCGCGTCAACTGGAAGGTGGTCGTCGACACCTTTCTCGAAAGCTATCATCTGGCGGCGCTGCACCAGCGGACGGTCCATCCGATCCTTTACAGCAACCTCGGCACCTTTGATGCCTTCGGGCGGAACCTCCGCGTCATTTTTGCCCGACGGAGCATCGGCGAGCTGCGTCGGATGCCGGAGTCGGCGTGGAACCTGATCCCCCGCACCGCCGTCATCTACGTGCTCTTTCCCAACACCGTCTTCATCATGCAGGGCGATCACGTCGAGACCTGGCATGTCTTTCCTGCCGACGACTGCACCGATAAAAGCGTCATGTACGTCTCGCTCTACACCCCTGAGCCGGCGCTCACCGACAGCGCCAAAGGCCATTGGGATCGCAACTTCGATCTGTTGATGGCGACCGTGGAGCAGGAGGATTTTCCGCTCGCGGAGGGGATGCAGCACGGTTTCCATTCCGGCATACAAGCCGAGGTCCTGTTCGGACGGAACGAGCCGGCGCTGCAGCACTTCCATAAATCGGTAAAAGCGGCTCTGGCGGAATTCCGATGACGTCGCCCCGGACTTCAGCCACCGGAGGACGTGAGCGCCCGCGTCGCCGCCCGACTCCCAGGCTCCGAGCTGCACTCATTGAACAGGAGACGCAAATTGACGCCGGACCAGATCGCACTCGTTCAGGACAGCTTCAAGAAAGTGGTGCCGATTGCCGCTATTGCCGCCGATCTGTTCTATGATCGCTTATTCGCCCTCTCGCCTGAATTCCGTCCGCTGTTCCCACACGACCTGCGCGAGCAGAAAGGGAAGCTGATCGCCATTCTTGCCACGGTGGTCGGCAATCTTCACCAGCTGGAGAGCATGATGCCTACCGTGGCAGACCTCGGGAAGCGTCATGTGAGCTACGGCGTCACCGCCGACCACTACGCCCCCGTGGGCGAGGCCCTGTTATGGGCGCTGGAGCAGGGGCTCGGCGCCGATTTCACAGCACCGGTAAAGACGGCATGGACTGAGGTATATCTCGCCTTGTCCGGCGCAATGGAGGCGGCCGCATCGCGCCGTGTCTGACGCGAATAAAGAGTGATGGTGATCGCGGAATGAACGGGATCGACATCCCAGTCCCGCTGCGCTCAGAGGCCGGCGGCGATGCGGCGGCAATGATCGAGCGCCGCGCCGATCAGATTGTCGCTCGCTTCCGGGGTGCGGAACGCGGAATGGGCGGAAAGCGTGACGTTGTCCAGCACGGTCAGGATGTGGCCGGCCGGCAGCGGCTCGACGGCGAAGACGTCGAGGCCGGCATGGCGGATATGGCCCGAGCGCAGCGCCTCGATCATCGCCGCCTCGTCGACCAGCGCGCCGCGCGCCGTGTTCACCAGGATGACGCCCGGCTTCATCGCGGCGATGCGCTCGCGAGACAGAAAGCCTCTGGTTTCGTCGGTCAGCAGCAGGTGCAATGAGACCACGTCGCTGCGCGCCAGCACCTGTTCGAGCGCAGCGAATTCGACCCCCGCACAGGCCCGAGGGCTGCGGTTCCAGGCGACCACCTTGAGGCCGGAGCCGAGGGCGATGCGCGCGACCTCGGCCGCAATGCCGCCGAAACCGACAAGCCCCAGCGTCTTGCCGGTGAGCTGGACGCCGTCGGCGCCCAGCCATTGGCCCGCGCGCACCCCGCGGTCCATGCGCGCGAGGCCTCTGGCCGACGCCCACATCAATGCGATCGCGCATTCCGCCACCGCGGTATCGCCATAGCCCTTGATGATGTGAACGGCGATGTCGAGCCCGGCCAGCTCCTCCGGGTTCATATAGCTGCGCGCCCCGGTGCCGAGGAAAACGACGTGCGCGAGGCCGCGGCACTGCGCGGCGAGCGGCGTCGGCAGAGGGGTGTGATCGATGATCGCGATTTCGGCGCCGTCGAGGATTGCGGGAAGCGCCTCCGGGTTCACCTCGGGATCGCGATTGACAACAACCGGCGGGTCTCCCTCGCGGCGCAATCTTTCCGCGATCGCGGCGAGGGTGTCGTCGGCGTCGACAAAGACCGCGCGCACGGCTCACCGCCGTTCGGCGAGGATGTGCCAATGCCAGGAGCCGGGGCGGCGCTGCTCCTCCTGGGTCAGCGACAAGAGCTCGAAGCCGGCGAACAGCGCGGCAAGACCGGCCAGGTCGCAATAGTAGTGCGGGTGCGCCTTGGGATCGCTGCCACGAATAAAGGTGTCGGGCGCGACCGGCCGGCCATGGCCGAATTGCCCATCGCGCTTTGACAACATCGTCCCCTGGTAGAGCCCGCCGGGCCTCAGCACGCGCCAGATCTCGGCGAGGCGGCGGCCGACGTCGCCCATCGTGCCGTGAAAGATCACGTTCCACGACAATACATAGTCGAAGCTCCCGTCGGCAAAGGGCAGCGCGTCGGCATCGGCCTGGCGCAGGTTCAGCCGCAGG
>DATFCQ010000138.1:0-4589 GCA_035252905.1 Allostellaceae bacterium
TTCGTATCGTGCGCCATGGCGGGGGCGAACTCCGTTTGGCTCCGGATGATCCGGCCTCAGCAACCAAATCATACCAGACCCTTGCGGCTCGTTCCGCTCCCGCCACTCCCTCTTCCGGTCTCGTGAATTATCCCGGCTAGAGGCTGTCAGGGATGGTAGGCGTGCTTAGATTGCGGGTATGCAATCCACACGCAAGCCGTACCCGAGTGATGTGAGTGACGACGAGTGGTCGTTTGTCGCGCCCTATTTGTGTCTGTTGCCGGAAGACGCCGCGCAGCGGCGTTGGCCGTTGCGCGAGGTGTTCAACGGGCTGCGCTGGATCGTGCGCACCGGAGCGCAGTGGCGCTTGATGCCGTATGATCTGCCGCCTTGGTGGGTGGTTCAGCAGCAGGGCACGCGCTGGACGGCCGCCGGGGTCTTTGCCGCGCTGATCGAGGATCTGCGCATCTTGCTGCGCCGGGGCGTCGGCCGCGCCGCACACCCCTCGGCCGCGATTTGGACAGTCGGACCGTGCAGTCGACGCCGGCCCTTCGACAGGCTCAGGAGCGGTGGGCGCGCCGGATATGACGGCGCCAAGCGCAAGAAAGGCTCGAAGGTCCATCTCGCGGTCGACACCTTCGGGCACCTGCTGGCGCTGCATATCACGCCAGCGAACGAGCAGGATCGAGCCCAGATCGACACGCTCGCCGCGGCAGTTCAAGAGGCCACCGGCGAGCGTGTTGAGATCGCCTTTGTCGATCAGGCTTACACCGGCCAGGCCACCGCCGAGGAAGCTGAAGGGCACGGAATACGGCTCGTCGTGGTGAAGACGCCCGAGGCCAAGCGCGGCTTTGTGCTGTTGCCGCGGCGTTGGGTGGCCGAGCGTTCTTTCGCCTGGACCGCCCGCTTCCGACGGCTCGTTCGCGATTACGAGCGCTTGCCCGAGACCCTGGCCGCCCTGCATCTGCTCGCCTTCGCTTGCCTCATGGTGAAAAATGTCGTCCCACTGCTCGCCTCAGGTCCCTGACAGCCTCTAGGCGAGAGGAGCGTGCTTGGAATATTGAGAGCACCGCTGCCTTCTCGGCTTTGGCCCCCTAGCTGTCGTACCCGCCGCAGCCAAGCCGCATGTTCCGCGAGTGTGAAGCCTTTGGTTTCGATCTGTCAGAAATGTGTCGTCATTTTTCTGGCAGGCGAAAAAAGATGGCTATCAACACCGAGAACTCAGGAAAGAATGGGATATCTAGACTCTTCGGTGTGAGGATGTGAGAAGCTTGGGCGAGAGCGCCCGGAAGGCATCCCGTGAATCAAACCTATGGATGAAGGTTCGCGTCACAGCGCCAACGCCCGCTTGAGGTCATCGTGCTCAAAGGCGCTGGCCATGCGGGTGGTCTCGGCGGGCCGGGCGCCGGCCTCCTTCGCGGTCTCGCGCCAGGTCGCCGTCACGACCGCGACTTCCTTGATGATGGCGCGTGCCGCCGCGAGGCCGAGACCGAAGTACTCGCAGGCGGCTTCGAGGAGGTCGATCGAGCAGGTGCCTTCGTCTAGATCGATGTTCGTGGTCAGCACGCGAGCCTTGAGGTCGGTCGGTACGGGGTTGAGGTCATAGACCGGGGAGAGCGACCAGCCCGTCCTGCCGAGCCACAAGAAGCCGTGGTTGCGGAGATGATCATCGACATTCGAGATCAGCACGTTAAAGGCGACACGGCGGTAGAGCGCCCGGGCGTCGGTCTTTGCGTGGGCCCCGTGTTGCGCGAGCGCATCGACGATCTCGGGATAGCTGCCGCGCTCACCGTCCTTCGATCCCGTCATCGCCATCGCGGAGAGGAACGGGATGCGAATAGCCCCGGCGCGATCGAAGCGCCGCGACAAAAGCACCGCCTTTCCGCCGACCTGCAGCAACTCGTGGTTGGGCGTGGCGATGCCGGCGCGCCCGGCGAGGCGCAGAGCGATCTCCTCCCATGTCTCCATGCTGTAGTCGTCGGTCTCCTGGGGGAACTTCGCGATGGAGAGACGCCCGTGCTGATCGATCACCGACGCCTTGGGGCGCGCGCCGCCAAGCGACGATCCGGGCGCGAAGATGATCTGGAGATCCTCGTCAGTCTCCTCATCGCGCAGGACGCGCTCCGTCACGGCAAGGAGACGCCCAAGCTCGATCAGGGCGGGCACGCCCGCGCGGAGCGGCGCTTGGAACACCTCCTCGCCCGCCCAGCGGAAGCGGAGTGCACCAAGGCGGGTCTCATCGGCGACGCCGAGAAGATAGTCGCTTTCGGCGAGGGTTCGGACCGCGCGACCTTCGCGCTCGGCGAGCCGCCGCTCAGCGCGCTGCATGAGGCGGCGTCCCCAGGTGTCAGGGGCCGAGTCGCCGATGGACCCAAAGATGGGCTGTCCGGCCGGCGGCGCGTAGCCGCCGCGGGTCAATGCGAGGGCAGGCTCGATCGAGAAGCGGTCCGGATCGGCGAGCCATTCCGGCGTATACTCGAAGACGATGGTCTCTCCGCCCCGTACCTTGTTGCTGAGGGCCAGGCCGAGCGGACGCGTGCGTCCTTCAAGGTCGATATGGACTTCGATGTCAGCCATGAACGTTCGGCGCCGATGTGCGCTTGAGGCGGACGCGCTTCGGGAGCTCCGCGCTGGCCAGGGCCTGGCCGACGCTGTCGCGGCTGATGTCGGCGATCTTGCCCAGGCCATCGAGCAGGCCAAGCGCCTGCAGGACGGCCGCGTAGATGCCGATGCTGACATTGGCGTCGCCCGCTTCGACTTTTTGTAAAGTCGAGCGGGATGTGAACGCGCGCTCGGCCACGACCGCCATGGGCAGCAGCCGCCGCCGACGGGCGTCGAGGATATCCGCGCCCAGCTTCCGCAGGACGCGCCGCACAGCGGCGGGGGGATGGTGTGGCGTCGGCATTTGTATTCTTCATGCTACTAGGAAGGCGTTTATGTAGCACGAAGCTTACAGTTTTTCTATCAGGGAGAGGAGTTCCCTGCCGAACCCTTCGATACCGCGCGGAGACCCGCCGCAGCGCGGTTTTGCGTGCCGCGGCCGCAGGTCACTCCGTCGGGAGCCATTTGTTGTAGAGGCTCTTCGCGGAGGTGGGGACGCTCTTCGGATCCAGCAGGGCTACGAGGGCACGATAGCGGCGTTCAAAGTTCTTGCTCGTCTTGCTTCGGCCCGCCAGGAGCGAGGTGCCCCTCGTCAGATCGAGCATCAGTCTGATCTCGTTCGGCGAGAGGGACTTGACCGTCTCGCTGTAAGAAGGTGGGGCGGCGCGCGAGACGCCATAGGGGTTCCCGGTCACTGCGGTGATCACCGCCTCCACAAAAGCCGGCTGCGCGGTCTGGTACGCGGTTCTTGCGCGACAGGCGTGCGAGCCGTTCGGCGAAGGGCGGTTCGTTATGGAAGTTGTCCCACGCGTTATGCACGCTCAGGAGCTTCCGGCTCGCGGCGGTGAAGGCGCCGTGGATCTCCGCCTCGCTGAGCAGAGAGAGCTGTCCGAGTTCCTCGAAGAACTGTCGGGACGCCTTCTGCCGAGCGTCGTCTCCTTTCGCTTTATTCTTGATGGCGGTCAACGAGCGCAGAGCGCGTCTTGGGACTGAACTCTTCGCCGAAGGTCTCGCAGATTGAGAGCGCGTTCAGCCTCGCCTCTTCAGTGTCCGTCCGGGAAGGTCTTGAATAGGGAGAGGAAGCATCGCGTGCGAGAAATAAATGGCCGTAAAACAGAATGGCAGGAGAATCTCTGAAAATATTTCAGACTGGAGCGCTTCATTTCGACTTATATGCCAAAATCGCGAAATCCGAAAACCATGCTCTCGGAAACCGACAGGCTGAGCCGCACTTGACGCCGGGATATCAGGTTGAATTTCCGCCTTGCGTTCACGATTTTCCTAACAGATCCAGATATGAGGTCACGTAATGGGCCGGACAGCGCACCATTATCTCATCTTCGAAACCGCAAGCGGTTTCTGCGGCATCGTCTGGAACAATGTGGGCATCGTGCGCTTCCAATTGCCGACAAAGGACGCCGACGCGGCCGAACGAATGCTGCTACGCCGAGTGCCCGGCGCCAAACCCGGTGCGCTCACGCCGGAAGTGGTCGAGGCAGTCGCCGCTGTGAAGCGCTATTTCGAGGGGGAAAAGACGGACTTCTCGGACTTCGCCCTCGATCTCAATGATCAGGATGCGTTCTCCAGGCAAATCTATGCTGCGGCTCGGCAGGTTGGATGGGGCTGTACGACCACCTACGGCGCTCTGGCAAAGGAACTCGGTGCCGGGCCAGAGGCCGCGCGCGATGTCGGTCAAGCTATGGCCAGGAATCCGGTGCCGCTCATCATCCCTTGCCACAGGGTCTTGGCGGCCGGCGGCAAGATTGGTGGTTTTTCCGCGCCGGGCGGCTCTGCGGCTAAGAGGCGCATGCTCGAGCTCGAAGGCGTTCAGGTCGAGACGCCGCGACCGACTCAGCGGTCTTTCGGGTTCTAACCTGAATAATTCACCAGAGTAGGCAAAGCCATTTCGGTTCACCGCCGAACAGCAGCATCAAGACATAGAGATCCGTGGCGTCGCCGACGCGCGGAGCGGGGTTTGCGGTTGCGCCGAGGGGTTCGTCCGGGGGCCT
>DATFCQ010000139.1:0-42184 GCA_035252905.1 Allostellaceae bacterium
GGCGGTGGCGATCGCCGCGCTGGTCCTCGGCGCCTGGGCGATCGGCGCGCGCGGCGCGGCCGGCGCGGTCGTCGCGCTGATCGTCGGCGGGCTCGTCGCCTTTGTGCCGTGGCATTACCGCACGGTCGCGCGCAGCGTGCCGCCGATCGACGACATCACGACCGACACGGTCCATCCGCCGCCCTTTGTCGCGACGGTGGCGGCGCGCGCGGCCGAAGGGGGAAACCCTGCCGCCTATGGCGGCGCCAGGACCGCTGCGTTGCAGAAGCGCGGCTACCCCGATCTCGCGCCGCTCGACTTGCCGCAGGCGCCCGCCGAGGCCTTCGCCTTGGCGCTGGCGACGGCGCGCGCCGAGGGCTGGGCAATCATTGCCGCCGACCCGAAGGCGGGCCGCATCGAGGCGACCGCGCGCAGCTTCTGGATGGGCTTTACCGACGACATCGTCGTCCGGGTCGCGCCCGAGGGTTCCGGCAGCCGCATCGACATGCGCTCGGCCTCGCGCCACGGGCGCAGCGATCTCGGCGTCAACGCCGCCCGGATCCGCGCCTATTTCGCCGCCCTGCGCGCACGCGCGAAAACGGCCGGGTAGGTGCCTGCGCGCGACGGAGGGATTGAGTTATATGGAGTTTACCTTATCTTATCGAAATTCGGTAAACTCGAATCTCGACTTTGGCCAATTTCTGAATGCTATGCGGCATAACAGATCGCGTGGGCAATGGCCTCGTGGAGCGCCGCTTGGTGTTTCGGCTCCTCGGCTGTGGAGCGGGATGTGAACAAACCCTGCTCCCGCCAGAACTGGCGGCGGACGGCGGCGAGCGTATCGGCGAAGGTGGGATGCGGCTTGCGATACCAAGCGGCGGTCGCGACGGCTTGGCGGGCTTGGGGATCGAGGCGGGTGGCGAGCAGCGCCACCAGAGAAAACAGCGCGAGCAGGCAGGGCGTGGTGCGGGCGATGGCCCGCTCCGACCACTGGCGTTGGGTTTCGACCCCGAGGTGGTCACGGACCTCGCGAAAGGTAACCTCGACCTGCCAGCGTCGGACGTACCAGGCGAGGATCTGCAACGGCGCGGGTGCCGGATCGGTGCACAGCAGCGCCTGTGGATCGAAGCGGCCCTGTGGATCGCGCAGCAGCACCCAGCGGATCGGCACGACCGGCAATCCGGCGTGGTACCACACGGCGGTCGCGGAGCAGAATTCGACGACGCGATCCCCTTCGCCATACCAGCCCGGCACGCGGACACGCTGCCAGCACGTGGTCGGCGCTGCGAGGACATCGGCGAGGGTGGGCAGGCGTTTGCCCTTGACGCGCGGGCGCCCTTTGGTTCCGGAGCGTCGCGGGGGAGCCGGCGCGTAGAGCGCGGCATCCAGGCGCAGCCGGGTGACGCAGATCACGCCCTGGCGCGCCAAGGCCGCCAGCAGCTCCAGCGCGGCAAAGCTGCTGTCGGCGACCAGCACCAACTCGCGGTCGGGCATCCAGCGGCGGGCTTGCAGGACCATCTGTCTGGCCCAGTCGGTCAGTTTCTTGTGTCGCCGTCCGCGCTCCTCGGCATAGCGTTCCGAGGGCGCCAGCACGGTCAGGAACGGCAGCGCCCAGACCCGTCCCGCCCACGGGATCAGAGCCAACACCATCAGGCTGATCCAACGCAGCCCACTCGCCTTGACAAAATGCGCGTGTGAGGAGCGCACCGGATCGCGGTAAATGCCCTTGGCCTTGATCCGCTTGCCGCGGCGGCGCTCGATCGTGTCGTCGAGGCCCAGCAATACCGGACCGCTCGGGAGAAAGGTCTCCAGCAACAGGCCGAGCAGGCGGCGCGCGGCCAGCCGCGGGTTCCACACCGCGCGATTGAGCACCCGATGATAGTTGACAAACCGGCGCTCGTGCACGAGCCCGGCAATGCGCAGGATGGTGCTCACCGTGCGCTGGCCAGGGGCAAGGATCGCCCCGATCAGCAGAACCTCGGCGTGCCGCCAAGTCCGGTGGCGAAACAGCGGGGCAAAGGATAGGATGAGCGCGGCGAAGCGGGACGGCAGGCGCAGCATGGCAGCGTCTCTTGGCAGGGGCGCACCAGTCTACCCCGTCGCCCGCTCCGCCGCCTCACTCTCCTGTTCCGCGAAAATTGGCCAAAGTCGAGCTTAGAGCTCGCGATCAGTGCGTCCGCCGGAAGCTGCAAAAACCGTTTTAAAAGATTCGTCGTCACACCCATTACCCGGCTCTCGCCTTTGCGATAATAATGGCTAATCAGCACCAGAAATGCTGGCTAAAAGCGCGCCGTGAGTCTCCGCACCAGATCATCTCCTGCCCAATTGCCTGCTGTGAAGCGGGGCAGGCGCATGGGATCGCTTCGCATCGAAACCCTCCCTGACGCGGTCGTGCAGGCGCAAGCGAACCCGGCATCGCGGACGCAGGCAGCGCTGGTATCGTCAAAATCCCCGAAAGGGTAGGCGAATGTGCGGATCGGTTCGCCGATCAGCTCTTCGCAGGCGGCGCGGCTGCCCTCGATCTCGGAGCGCTGCTTCGCTTTGTCGAGCGAGGAGAGCGCCGGGTGGGTCACGGTATGTGCGCCGATATCGATGAAACCGGGCTTAGCCAGACGGCGGACCTCCTCCGCAGCGAGTGGGCGATGCACTGATTCCGCCTCGACCGCGACGCCGGCCCAGGCGCACAGGCGCATCAGAAGCTTCCGGCGCGGCTTCGGTTCGAGCGGGCGCAACAGCCGCCAAAGCTCCTCGTGGAGCTGCGCGCGCGTGAGAGCCGGACCATCGCCGACCCCGTCTTCCGCAGAGCCCGTCGCCCTGTCGTCGGTTCGCCATCGGTATACGCGACCGGCGATCTCCATCTCCAGCTCAGTCGGCAGCAGGGGCGTTTCGAGAATGATCCGCGACAACTCGTCCCACCAGAAGGCGAAGCTTTTGCCGATCATGCCGGTCACGAGAAAGACTGTCGCCGGACACGCGCACCTTTCCAGGACAGGTTTTGCCTCGGCAAGGACGTCGGCGTAGCCGTCGTCGAAGGTGATCGCCGCGACCTTTCTGGGAACGCGGCCTCGGGCGAGCTCCGCGGCGAGCCAGCGTAGCGGCACCACGCGGCGCAGTTGCACCAACGCTTCGATCTGCTCGGCAAACCGGTCCGGCCGGACGGCGAGCTGCCAGGGGTCATGCGCCACATGCGCGACCCGATGATACATCAAGATGATCGGCCGTTCCCGCTCGACAAAGTGGCGGGCGACGCGGCTAAGCTTGCGCAGCATTCTCATGCTCGATTCCGTGCCGCTTTACGGCACGAGCGGCGACAATGACAGGATAGTGCGGGTCGTGAGCGTCGAGTTCGGTCGGGCGCAGCTCGCTCTCGGCCAGACCATGCAGGAAGGCAACCGCCGCCAGCACATTCCCGTAAGCGGTCACGCTGATATTCGCTTCGCCAAATCTCTCCCCGAGCAGGCGGCTCAGCGCGGCAGGCGACAGCGACCAATACCAGCTTTCCCCCCATTCTCCCTGGTCGATAGAGCTGACGCCCGGAACAGTCAAAAGGAGCACGCCGCCGGGTTTGAGCATACGATGCAGTGTCGCTACAGCCTTGTGCACGTTGAACACGAACTGAAGCGTTTGCGTCAGTACGATGCAATCGAAGGCCTGCGAGGGAAAGGGATCGCCCGCGGCAAGATCGCCGACCAAGGTCGCGCGCGGATTGCTCTCGTCAACATGAAGAATATCGCTGTGCGTCACGCGGGTTCCGCCGTACTGCAAAGTATAAGCGTCGTCTAAAACCTCGAGAACCCGCCCTCTGATGTCCTCTGCGTTGCAGGACAGGAAATCTTCGATATAACGGCGGTCCACCGGCTTGCCGCGATCATAACCGAAGTTTGGGCTGATCGGGCGCAATCGCCGCAAGTCGCCAAACCGAACGGATCTGCGCCGAACTGGCCACAAACGAGAGCACAGCGCCCTCAAGACACGTCGGCCGGCGGATCTGACAAATGCCGTAGGAGCAAGTGCGAATACTTTTGCAGTCGCGCGCCAGGGGATCTGTCTCACCCCGGACGCTCTTGCCATGGTGAGGGCGTGAGAGACCTGCAATTCGGCATAGACCGATTTCCAGTCTCGGATTCCGGTTTTGAGCGCTCTCCGCCATTGCACATTGTCGCCCAAATGCCGTGATTGCCGGCGCAATACCTTGAGTATCGTATCGAACATATGCGGGAAATCGAGCGACATGTTGCTGCCATGCCGCCGGTACTCGGCAATCCGGTCACTCCCTGCGGCAACACGGTACCGGCGTGTCAGACGCAAGTAAAGCTCGTAATCTTCGCAGCATCGGAGTCGGGCATCGAAACCGCCCATTTCCGCCAAACACTCGCGCCGGTACATGACGGTGGCGTGCATGGCGATGCAATTTTCCTTGAGAAAGGATTCGTAGGCGTCTTCGCCCACCAATTTTGGCGGAGGCGAGCTCAGGTATCGGCCGTCGGCATCGATATAATCATAGCCGCCATAGGCGAAGGCGCATTCGGGCCTTTCCTCAAAGCGCCGCAGATTGGATGCGAGCGCCTCTGGCAGGAGCCGGTCGTCAGCGTCGAGAAAGACCACATAGCGTCCCCGCGCCGCCCGCCAGCCGGTGTTGCGCGCGGCGGCCAAACCTTGGTTGGGCTGCCGGATGAGCTGGACCTGGGGATACCGGCGCACGACCGAGCCCGGATAATCGGTCGAGCCGTCGTCGACGACGATCACCTCATCCGGACCAACGGTCTGTCCAAGAGCGCTCTCGATGGCCTCGGCCAGAAATCGCGCGTGGTTGTAGGTCGTAATGACGATCGATACGAGGCGGGGTAGGTTCGTATCCTCGAGATGCGAATGCGCGGGCTGCCGGTGAAGGCCACCTAAGGGAGAGAAGTTATCAATGGACAGCTGGGGATCTCCCATAGGGCACTATAAAGGACATTAACATTTTAATCATTACTCTATATCTCGAACCCATGTCCAATGGCCCGTCTTTGGCGTCTAATGCTTAATCCGCATATAAGGAAGAAGATCGCGTCATACCAGCTGGAGCGCCGCGCAATCTCCCAAACCGCTTTGACCACCAAAATGGCTTTTACAAATCGTGCCATGCCAGGCACGCGTGAGCGCCGAAGTCTAGCCGACCAGGCTGGGATGATCGGATGATACTCCCCTCCAATCTGGTCAAATATGCGAAACAGCTCTCCTTTGGGTGCAAGTTTGCAGTAAGCAAAGATTTTCGGAGGATATTCAACCAGATCGAATTTCTGCCGGACGATCTTCCAATCGGCTTCACGCTGCGCCGCTGAGCGTAGCCTCCCCATCTCGTTGCCGCCCTTAGCTTCATCTCGAGGATTTAAGACTTGAATTCTGTCAAATACAGCAAATCTTCCGAAGTCATTAGCTTTAAAGAGATTGGCATACCAGTGGTCAATTCCCCAGCCCGTTAAGCTGCCATCATAGACAGAGAGAAACTCGATTAGCTTATCACAGCGGAAGATTGGCAGCCCTACTTCGACAAAGTTGACGATCCTATAGTCCCATTGCGCTCCCGCAAAGCAGGTGATCCAATGCCCATTTTTCCCTTCCGGACGCATCGCTGGCTGTGCAACCCAGAAATCCAATGTTTCCGCGAGTTCGAAGGCCTCATTGATTTGCGCGGAAGACATCGGAATATCATCGTCACAAATCCAAACGTAAGAGTATTGATCAAAGAATTTGGGATTTTGTAAGATTAGCTTTTTTAAATTTTGAAATTTTGAACCTTTAGTGCGGAATGCATAAGTACAAATCTTATCTATTTCATAGAACATATAGTTATTTTCGCCATAATAGGCCACAATCAAATCAAATCTCTGAGGTATATTGCCTTCTAGCCAGTGGTGAATAACGTTCTTGTCTCCGGCGCTGGTAAAGATACACCAGTGTCGCTGTAAACCAATATGCATTTTATCATTCCCTTCAGAAAAGGTTCATTTCTTCCTTTGGGGTTAATCTAAGATGGAAAGACCAATAGCCCCAAGTTCAGGGGCCCACTTCGCTGACGGGCGGAGCCTCATGATGGCCCGCAAGCGATCGCGAGCCATTTCGCGGGTGAAATAAGCAAGGACCCGCTCACGGCCTGCTGCGCCCATACTCGCGGCACGCGCCGGATTGCCAAGCAGTTCGTCCATAGCACACGCCATGGCATCCACGTCCTTTTCCTCAACGAGTAACCCAGTGATGCCATCCGCCACGGCCTCGGGAATACCCGCATGCCGAGTAGATATTACAGGCAATCCGGACGCCATGGCTTCCAGGATAGCAACCGGAAGTCCTTCTGCATCGCCATCCGCGGCGGTCACCGAATGCTGAACGAACAGCAACCCTTCTTTCATCAGCTGCGCGACAAATTCTCTATTTTGGGCCCCATGCATCTGAATTCTGTTACAGAGCCCGAGAGCAGCGATCAATGCCTGACATTGAGCCGCCAATGGCCCATCACCGACTATATCCAGTCGCGTTCCCGGATACTGGTGGGCAATGTGTGCAAAAGCTTGAATCGAGAGATGTGGTGCCTTCTTCTCAACCAATCTCCCCACCGCGACCAATCGTCGCTGCTTGGTGTACGATGCTGGGCTGAAAACACGTGTGTCGACACCGTAAGGACTGGTATGGAGTCTGGACGTTGGACAACCAATATCAGCTAGTTTTTGGGCTAAGAATCGTGAAGGAACGATAATGCCGGAGGCGCTACGGAACAGCGATCGGTACTGCCGTACCCGGCGCCGATCCCGAAGCACAATGGACGCGTCATAGCCATGGAAGTGCACAAAAAGCGGCACGCCGGCCCGCCGACAGCTTTGTACCAGTAGGCATCCCATCGAGCCATATTCGGCAAGCACGACATCGGGCCTATAGAGATCAAAGAAACCGATGACCCGCCGCCTGTCTTCTACCCTGAGTGGCAGCACAACCCGGGCTCGGGAGCGAATCCGCCACCGGTGGCACCGATGCCAGACAGCATTGACTATGCGCTCAGCGAACCTCCGGGGCGGTCGCCATGGCTCGAAACACGACGTTACGGGACAGCCGAACCGCTCGGCACCATGGCTGTCTCTGCATAGCAAAATTGTCTCTCCCGGTGCAATCGACCGGATGTGGTCCGCAATAAAAGTCTCGGACGGACCCGGTGCGCCAGGCAATGCAATGCAGAGAGTCATCGGCGGTCGGCGCACGTGTATGTCGAGCGACAGCGGCGCAGCTCCAGGACCACGGTCAACCTACAAGCTATGGTGATGCACTGTAGCTCGTTTTGCATATCGCCAAGCTAAGCATTCAAAATGCGCTGAGTTGCGCCATCCTATTCATCTGTTTTGCCGGACCAAGTCCAAAGTCCGCTTCGCTATCTGGTGCGTTCGCGGCGATAGCGCCCGCCATAGCGCGTTGGCGAAACGCTTACTGTCGCCCACGCTACGGTACGGAAGAAGGCGCACAACCTCGCGCAGTTCACGACGGGCATCGTTAGACCGATTATCCGCGAGCGCCCTCTCCAAGGCTGCGAGATGCATTTGAGCAAGCCGTTGTCGGGCGACAGTCGCGAAGGGCTGGGGCAAATCTTCGGCGAAATGATGAAATAACTCGATGTGCTTAGCGCGCTGCGCCGCGCCGCTTAAGCCGCTCCAAACGCCGCCCTCGTGGACGCGCCGCGCAGCCATCGCCTTTGGGAAAAAAATCCAAGGATCGCGTAAGCTGGCATACACCCACATCGCCCAGTCGCTGACCAGCACGTTGCGATAACGGTCAGGAAGACTCATAAGTGCATTCCGTCGAATCATAACTGACGCGGTAGGAATAATAGCATCTGCTAACAATTCTATAGTTCCTATCTCTCTCGCGACTTTTTCAGGATTGGGATAGATTGTTGCTATTTCTTTTCCTAAAGAATCTACAAATATAACGGAATGAAACGTCCCAATCTTATTATTATTTGATAGTAAAATATCTGCTTGTACTTGAATCTTATTTGCCGAAGTCCAATAGTCATCACCCTCAAGAAGCGCAATAAATTCACCACGGCATTCCTTTAGAACACTTTCAAAATTTCGGTTCGCCCCGATATTGATTGGATGAATTATCGTGCGAACCACTTCAGGTGCTTGAGTCCTAAGGGCCTCGATATGCCGAATTGTATCGTCGGAGGACGCATCATCTCCAATGACAAGCTCGATGGGAAATCTTGCCTGTTGTACGAGCACGCTCTTAATAGCTTGAGCGACGAATCGTTCATGATTATAGGTAGTCATAGCGACGCTCACCAGCGGCGCAGGATTTAAAATATCATCCATAGGCATTTTGTTGCATTAGGGCCTGTTGACATTCATCGCAAGGCCAGCACGGAGCCGGCGAGATGGATCATAGCGGAAAAGCTCGCGTCGGTCTTATCGTAGCGCGTGGCAATCCGCCGAAACGCTTTGAGATGACAAAAGAAGTTTTCAACCAAATGGCGCCAGCGATACATATCAAAATCGCAGGTGATGGGGTGCTTGCGGTTCGATTTCGGGGGAATAACCGCAAGGGCGCCGCGTTGATCCAGTTCGACCCGCAGCCAATCGATGTCGAAGGCTTTGTCGGCCAGCAGGGCGGCAAAATCGAGATCGCGGATCAGCGGCAGAACACCGACGCTGTCGTGACGCTGTCCGGGCAGCAGAACAAAACGCACCAAATTGCCAAGGGCATCGACCAGCGCCACGATTTTGGTGGTCAGGCCGCCGCGCGAGCGGCCGATGGCCTGAGTTTGAGTCCCCCCTTGGCGCCGGTGCCGTGCTGGTGGACCCGCACGATGGTGCCGTCGATGATCGCGTACTCGAAATCCGGATCGCCGGATAACGCCTCGAAGATCCTCTCAAAGACGCCCGCCAAGGCCCAGCGACGGAAGCGTACGAAGGTTGAATTCCATTTTCCGAACGCTTCGGGAAGATCCCGCCAGGGCGCTCCGGTGCGGGCGATCCACAGCACCGCCTCGAGAAAGCGCTGGTTGTCTTCGCCCGAGCGGCCAGGATCGCCCACTTTTCCGGGCAGCAGCGGGGCGACCCGCGCCCACTGCTCATCGCTCAAGACGCTTCGATCCAAGGCGAGCCTCTGCTTTCCGGTCTTGCGGTCGCGACCGCATGCCAGGGAGATCTCCTCGGATCTTCTAAATGTCAACAGGCCCTAGCCCACCAACTTACACCGCATCGCCCGCCTGCGCCCGACCTTCTCGATCTCGCCTTTGCTGGCTAGAGCGTTGAGCTGCAGCGTCGCCCGGCGCACAAAATCAGTCCGCATCACGAGGTAGCGACGCCTCTTGAGCCTGCGCCCGCGCGGTGAGATGCTGAGTGCAGCCCTTGAACAGGCTATGCACGCAGTCAACCGATGAATTTCCTCCCGGCGGCCATCGTCATATGTCCAAGGCTCGCGCCTAAAAGGCGACGGGGGCGACTGTGTGCGCCTGTTCAACCGCCGGGCTTGTATCCTTTGAACAGGAGCACACAGTATGTCCGACGACAAGCAGTTCCATGACCGTATAGGCGGCCAGATACAGAAGGCGATCGCGCTGCGGGTGCTGTCGCGTTACCGCGGCGCACTTGATGACGCCAAGTTCTACGGCGCCGATGTCTCGGATCTTCCTACCCCTCCCTCATTCGCCGCGCTCGCCGCGTCCTATGAGGCGATAATCGACGACTGGTTGCCCGAGACCCCCGACACGATAAGCGCGATCCGCGCCTTTCTAGATCTCGCGATCGCGATCGTCACTGACAGGCATTTCTACATGATGTTCAGCAATGGCCTGAACTTCTCGGAGGAGAAGGACGGCCTGCACCTGATGATGGCCTTGGCCGCGCTCGACGGCTGGGTGAACAAGATCGATACAGATAAGCTCGTCACCAACGAACGAGCGCGGCTTGCCGGCGAAAAGGGGGAGGCACGCTGATGGCGAAGATCGTCAAATTCCCCAGGAGCCGCCTGCCGGCCGAGGCCGAACCTGCCATTGCTCGGCTCCGCGAGATCGCGGCCGAAGCCTGGAACCGACAGTTGCTAACGGGCGACCCACCGCACCCCGACGCGGAACTGCTCGACCTCTGTGCCGAGGTGCTTCATCTGATGAAGCGGGCAGAGTGGGCGTTGAAGGAATTTCTCGCGATGCACCGCCCGGACTCGTGGGATTTGAAGCACCCGGCGATGCAAGCCTTCGTGCGCGAACGCGACCACTTGCACGGCGAACGCGCTTCCGCCATTGGGAAGGCAAAGCCGCTGATGAGCAGAATCCGCAAGATGCGCGCCACAACCGCGGTAGGGATCTACGCCAAGGCGCTCGTTGTGCGATCCTCGCGCACCGCGGCGCCGATGCTGGCGATGAGCCTCGCCGAGGACCTGATCGCCAATTCCGCCTTACGGGCGAGCCTCTGGCCGGCAGAGCGCGAGGTCGAGACGGGGGAGCCGGCATGACCGTCACCGTCCGCGCCCGCCGCCGATTCGCCGCCCGGCTGCTACACCTCGATGATGCGATGACCGCCCTCGCCGCGCGGCTGCTCGATAGAGTCATCGAGGCAAACCGCAGCGGCATCGCGGCAGGGGTTGCCGGGTGGATGCGCATCGGCATCGCCTTCGGCTTAATCCGCGTCACGCACCGGCTGATCAGGCTGGCGCAGCGCATCGCTGACGTGTAGATAGAGCCGGATCTACAACACTTTCCGAGAGAGCCCTGTCAGCGATGGCGGGGCTCTTCGCATTGCTGGCTATGCGTTCGCCATCGTTCGCCAGCAACCGGCTCCCGAAGATGGGTAGGATATTAGGTTATGGGAAATCTCTTTGTGCCAACCTATTAATTATATTACGTAATTTGGCGATAAATGGCGGATGGAGTGGGATTCGAACCCACGGTGCCCTCGCGGGCACGCCGGTTTTCAAGACCGGTGCCTTAAACCCCTCGGCCACCCATCCGGCGCCCTGTCATCAAGCCTATCATAGCATCCCGCGGCGCGGCGGAACGAGGAGGAAGAGCGCCAGCGCATAGGCAAAGACGAGCACATAGAGGACGGCAAAGACCCACAGCGGCAGCGGCCAATAGATCAGCCGGTCGACCCAGCCGACGAGCAGCGGCGTCGGGTCCGCCCCAACCCCGAATGCGGCGCCGGCGAGGTCGCGCTGCCACAGGGTCAGGATGCAGGCGCGCCCGAAGACCGCCTGCCCCGCCACCGCCGCCAGCAGCAGGATGTGCAGGACGCGCCACCACGCGACGTGCACAAACCGCCAGCCGCAGGACGCGCCGAGCGGCACGGCAACAAGCCCGAACAGATTGAACAGGATGATCGCGACATGCGCCGCGAGGATGGCTGCGGCGAGGAGCATGGCGGGCGGCACGGTCGGCCTGGCCGAGCGGGGATCGCCTCGTCCCGAGACTACACTCCCCGCGACGGGCGCGGAACGCGCCGGTCCAGCGCCTTGCGCAAGGACCCGGCCAGATCGGCCTGGCGATAGGGCTTCTGCACAAACTCGACGCGCGCAAGCAGCCCGTCGGGATCGCTGTAGGACGAGGCATAGCCGGAGGTCAGGACCACCGCGAGATCGGGCCGGTTTTGCAGGATCTCCCTGGCAATATCGAGGCCGCCCGCGGCCCCGGGCATGATCAGATCGGAGAACACCGCGTCGATATCGCGCCGTGCAGCCAGGATCTGCAGCGCCGTATCCCCGTCCGCCGCTTCAACGACGGTGTAGCCCAGATCGCGCAGCATCGCGCCGGCAAGGTCGCGCACGGCGGACTCGTCTTCGACCACCAGCACGGTCTCGCTGCCTCGTTCGAGCGCGGCCGGCGCGGCGGCGGGGACGGGGTCGCGCGGCGGCGCGGGAGCGAACGGCAGATAGAGCGTGACGCGCGTCCCCTTGGCCGGACGGCTGTCGATCTGCACATGACCGCCGGATTGCCGGACAAAGCCGTAGACCATGGCGAGGCCAAGACCTGTGCCCTTGCCCGGCCCCTTGGTCGAGAAGAACGGCTCGAACGCGCGCCGCAACACCTCGGGCGGCATGCCGATCCCGGTATCGCTCGCGGCGAGCGTCAGGTAGCGCCCGGTCTCGGCGTCCGGAGGCGCGCGGAGATCATCCCGGCCGATGGCGCCGATCCCGGTCGCGAGCGTGAAGCGGCCGCCTTCGGGCATTGCGTCGCGGGCATTGGCGGCGATGTTGAGGAGCGCGGTTTCGAGCTGGTTGCGGTCGGCCAGCGCCGGGGGCAATCCTGTCCCCAGCGTGAAACCGAGTTCGACACGCGGCCCGACCGCGCGCCGCAGCAGGTCCTCCATGTCGAGGAGGACGCGGTTAAGGTCGAGGGGAGCGGGTTCGAGCCGCTGCTTGCGCGAGAAGGCGAGGAGCTGGGCGGTCAGGCGCTCGGCCCGAGCCAGGGCCGCCAACACGGCGTCGATCCGCTTTTGCGTCGTGGCCGGACCGCCCGGCTCGCCGTCGCGCAAGAGTTCGAGAGTGCCCGTCGCAACCGTCAACAGATTATTGAAATCGTGGGCAATCCCGGCGGTCAATTGACCCACCGCCTCCATCTTTTGCGCCTGGCGCAGCCGCTCTTCGGCGATGCGCCGGGTGGTGACGTCGCGCAGGCTGGCAAGGCGTGCGCTCTGCCCCCGCCAGTCCGTTTCGACAACCCGGATCTCGGCCTCGATCGTGGTGCCGCCCGGGCGCAGCAAGCTGATCGCGGTGGTCTCGCCGGCGATCATCGGCATCCCGATCGGCGATCCGATCAGGTCCTCGGCCGAACGGCTGAACATCTCTTCGGCAGCCGGGTTGGCGAACACGATCAGGCCGTTTTCGTCGATGACGAGGATGCCGTCGGCGCTATGCTCGATCAGCAGCTTGAATTCCGGCCCTGCCGACCCCTCCGCCGCGGCGCGCCGCCCAAGCGTGTGCTGTTGCCCCATGCGTCCCCCGTGCCGGTTGCACGTGCCCTGGCGCCCGCCCGACAGCTAGGCGCTGCCGCTTTCCGCCCCGCCGCCGGGAAGATCGGGCATGCCGTCAAAACCGGAGCCCAGATGCATGCCGCTTCCGTCGATCGTGAATTGCCGGATTTCCTTGGCATGCTCGCTGCCGCGCATCTTCAGCACCATCAAGCCGCGATGCATCGTCCGGCCCTGCGGGATATAGCGCAACAGGATGATCGAGTCGGTCAGCGTCGAAATATGCTGCTCGCTGACGCTCTGGCCGCCGATCAACGAGGTGCTGGTGGCGCTGTAGAGACCGGCGATCTCGCGTTTCTTGATAAAGGACGTGAGGCTGATCAGGAATTCGCGAAACCCGGTTTCGGAGGAAACCCGCTCCAAGGCCGACAGGCTGTCGATCGCGATCCGGTTCGGCCTGTGCTCGTCGACGAGGCGCTGGATCGTCAGCAGGTGGGCTTGCAGACCCTGAGCCTCGGGATACATGCACGCGACCGCGAGCTTGCCCCGGCGCTCCAGCGCCTCGAAATCGATGCCCCACCCTAAGGCATTGCGGAACAGTTGGCCGCGGCTTTCCTCATAGCCGAGCAAGAGCGCGCGCTCCCCGGCGGCGATGCCTCCGGCGAGGAAATGGGTGGCGAGGAGCGTCTTGCCGGTGCCGGTGGCGCCGCTGACCAGGGTCACGCTGTCGCGGAAGAAACCGCCGCCGCACATCTCGTCGAGCTGCGGATTGCCGCTGGTGATGCGCAATGTGCTCGATTGCTGCTCGAGCCGCAGCGACGACAGCGGGTTTGCGACGATCCCCTGTCCGCTCACCATCGTGAACGGCGCCTCGCCTTCGACATGATTGCTGCCGCGCAGTTTGAGGACCTCGATCGTGCGGCGCCGCTTCTCGTTGTGCAATACGTTGCGCATGATCACGACGTTGTCGGCAACGAATTCCTCGATGCGGTGGCGCGTGATCTCGCCGTATTCGACATTGCGCTCGGCAGTCATCAACACCGCCAGTCCCATCCTCTTCAGGGCTGCGGTGATGCGGAACAATTCGCGGCGCAGCGGCGCCTCGGCGCCGATAAAATGATCAAAAAGCTGGGTGATCGAATCGACGACGACGCGTTTTGCCTGCACCGCTGCGACCGCATGGGCGATGCGGGACAACAGGCCGCTCAGATCGAATTCGCCGATCACGACGTGATCGTCTTCGGGCGGGCTGACGTCGACAAAGGCGAGCCGGCCTTCCCGCCGCCATTGCGCCAGATCCCAGCCGAAGCCGCGCATATTGGTCTCGATGTCGCTCGGCGGCTCCTCGAAGGTGACAAAGACGCCGTTCTCGCCGCAGGCGGCGATGCCGTGCGCGAGAAACTGCGTGGCCAGCACCGTCTTGCCGCTGCCCGGGGTGCCGCCGACCAAGGTCGCCCGGCCGCGCGGCAATCCTCCCATCGTCAATTCGTCGAAAGCCGCAATCCCGGTGGGGATCTTCTCGGAAAGCCCGCTCGAGGCGCCGCCTTTGGTTTCGCTCATGGCTCAATAGGATGTTGCTGCAATCCCAGGAACTCGGCCACCCTGTCGGTATCGCCGAGATCCCCGATGATGCGTTTCGATCGCGTTAGGTGCTCGCAAATCAAGGTCGGCGTGGCGAGGATCCGGGCCTCGTCGGCCAGCGCCGGCTCGCTCAGGATATCGATGACGACGGCTTCGCTCGCTGCGGGATGGCGCTCGCACAGACGCTGTAAATTCTCCCGCGCTTTTTGCGAAATCGGAGTGTCGCCTGCGATGTAGAGCTGAAGCCTGAACGGGCCCACGCGCCGCGTACTCCTCGCCATCAGAGCGCCGCGATCCGGCGGATCGCCTGCTCTCGTCCGATCAAAGATCCTCTGCCCGGTGCTCCGATCTTCTCTGTCGCACCGCCCCGAAAATACCGCGATGTTTCCTGCTGTCAACAAAGACGTCAAGAGTGTCACAATAGATGTCAATGTGTGACATTAGGTTATTTGATGATATAAGGGAGGGTTCGCATTAGAGGCGAAAAGCAGCAAAGACGTCTCTTACATATTTGCCGCAATTGCTACAAAATATTACAATGACCCCGGAGCGATCGGCCGAGAATGCGCGTTTTACGCGCAGCAACGGAAGGGGTGCACATGACAGACGCAAACAGGCCGGAGCGCCTTCAGATCATGTTGACGCCGGACGAGCTGGCCGCCCTGGACGATTGGCGTTTCGCCCATCGGATGCCGAGCCGTGCCGCGGCGATACGGGAATTGTTGAAGCGGGGAATGGCCCATGACGGCGGCGCGGCCGCGACGGACGGGATCGGCCGCCGCTCGCGCGATGTCCGCGTAGTGGAGCGCAAGGGGAACGGCGCGCACATAGATTGAGCGCTGGGGATTGACCGCCGGGCCGATCCCCTCCGCTTGCCAAAGCCTCGGGCGGACCGTACCTATCGTGGCCTCTGGGTCGAGGGAGGCAGGCGATGCAGCTCAAAGACGCAAAGCTGTTCCGGCAACAAGCCTATATTGACGGGGAATGGGTTGACGCCGTTGGCGGCGGGAGGATCGCAGTCGAGGATCCGGCGACCGGCGAAACGCTCGGCACCGTGCCCCGGATGGGTGCCGAGGAGACGCGCCGGGCGATCGAGGCGGCGGCGCGCGCCTTTCCCTCCTGGCGCGCGAAGACCGCCAAAGAGCGCGCCCAGATCCTGCGCCGCTGGTACGAATTATTGATGGCGAACCAGGAGGACCTGGCGGCGCTGATGACCGCCGAGCAGGGCAAGCCCCTCGCTGAATCGCGCGGCGAGATCGCTTATGCCGCCGCCTTTATCGAGTGGTTCGGCGAGGAGGGCAAGCGCGTCTACGGCGACACGATCCCGGCGCACGGTCCCGACAAGCGCATCGTCGTATTGAAGGAGCCGGTCGGCGTCACCGCCGCGATCACGCCATGGAATTTCCCGGCGGCGATGATCACGCGCAAGGCCGGCCCGGCCTTGGCCGCCGGCTGCACGATGGTGGTGAAGCCGGCCTCGCAAACCCCCTTTTCGGCGCTCGCCCTGTGCGAACTGGCCGAGCGCGCCGGGGTGCCGCGCGGCGTCTTCTCGTGCGTCACCGGCACGGCGAAGGAGATCGGCGGCGAGATGACCGCCAACCCGACCGTGCGCAAACTGACCTTCACCGGCTCGACCGAGATCGGCAAACTGCTGATGGCGCAATGCGCCGGGACGGTCAAAAAGGTCTCGCTCGAACTCGGCGGCAATGCCCCGTTCATCGTCTTTGACGATGCCGATCTCGACATGGCGGTCAAGGGCGCGATCGCCTCGAAATACCGCAATGCCGGGCAGACCTGCGTGTGCGCCAACCGCCTTCTCGTGCAGGACGGGGTCTACGAGGCGTTCGCCAAACGCCTTGCCGAAGCCGCCGGGGCGATGAAGGTCGCCCAGGGCTTTGAGCCGGGTGCGGTGATCGGGCCGCTCATAGACATGCGCGCGGTCGAAAAGGTCGAGAGCCACATCGCCGACGCCTTGCACAAGGGCGCCCGCGTCGTTATCGGCGGCCGCAGACATGCGCTCGGCGGCAGCTTTTTCCAGCCGACCGTATTGGCCGACGTCACCCCCGACATGATCATTACCCGCGAGGAGACCTTCGGGCCGGTAGCGCCGCTCTACCGCTTCAAGGACGAGAGCGAAGCGATCCACATGGCGAACGACACCGAATTCGGCCTTGCCGCCTATTTCTATGCCCGCGACATCGGCCGCATCTGGCGCGTCGCCGAGGCGCTCGAATACGGCATGGTCGGCATCAACGAAGGCATCATCTCGACCGAGATCGCCCCCTTCGGCGGCATGAAGGAAAGCGGCATCGGCCGCGAAGGCTCGAAATACGGCATTGAGGAGTTCCTCGAAGTCAAATATCTGTGCCTGGGCGGCATCGACCGCTGAGCAACGAGAAGGGGGCTCGTCGACTTCCCGCCCGCCTTGCGGGCGGGAGGTCGACGTTGACATAGCCGGCTATGACTTCGACCTCAACCGGTCAATGAATTCCTGCCACGAAACACGGACTCCATTTCCCCGGCGTTTCTGCCCATCGCACCATTCAATATTGGCCTTGGATAGGATCAGATCACCTATATGATGCTTTCCATCGGGAGACCGAACCTCGAATTCTATCCCATGTTTTTTACCTCCATACCTACATCAAATGATTTTATGTATACTTTCATACTGTTTACTCCTGATTTTGACCCTATAAGGACCTATGAGCGATTTACGCAGACTCGACTAAACTTTAGTTAAATAGAGCACGCCGCCGCTGAGCCAAGGATCCCATTGCGTTCTGCACGCGATATCCCACGTATATCCCTGAATATTGGACGGAGGTGTCTGTGCAGGTGCAGGTGGCGCGCTGGGGCAACAGTTTGGGGCTGCGCATCCCGAAAGACATCGCCGCGCAGATGGGCTTGTGCGCGGGCACCCGTGTCGAGATCGTGGCGGAAGGCGAGCGGATCATTCTCACTCCGGCCCGCCGGCGCTACGTCCTGGCCGAATTGCTGGAGGGAATGACCCCGCAGGCGATGCGGGAAGCCTTTGACTGGGGTCCGGACAGAGGCCGTGAGATCGTCGAGTAGGGCGCCCTATGCGCCCGAGGCCGGCGATCTGATCTGGACCGATTTCGATCCGCGCGTCGGCCGCGAGCAGAGTGGCCGGCGCCCGGCGCTGGTCGTCTCTCCGGGCGAGTTCTGGCAGGCAAGCGAGTTTGTCATTGTCTGCCCGATCACCTCGCGGGTTCGCCCGTTCGGCATCAGCGTCGTGTTGCCGACAGGCCTGCCTGTTTCGGGCGAGATCCTGACGGGCCATGTTCGCAGCATTGACACCTTGGCCCGGCCGATCGTCTATGCAGGAGCGGCCGTTCCGAGTGCCATCCTCGGTGAAGTCCGCAGCAAACTCGCTGCTCTAATCGGCCTGTGAGGAGGGCTGGCGGCCAATCACCGCGGCTCGAGCCGCAAGGTGGTCGGCAGGACCTCGTCGTGCACCATCGCCTGCGCATAGGGACTCGGCTGGTACTTTCTCGGGTACTCGCGGCTGGCCCGGGCGATCGCCTCGGGATCGCTCTCCGGGATCGCTTGCACCGCCAGGCGGCGGCCGGCCCACTCCACTGTGGCGGACCCGCCCGCGGCAAGATCCCTGTACCAGCGCCCCTTGGTGCCGCGTACCGAACGCACAAAGACGTCGTCCTCGGCCGTCACTACCCAGATCACCACCGCGCTGTCGGAGTGCTTCTCAGTCCGGATCGCGACTTCCTGGGTATCGCGCAATGCGCGCAGGGTATCCGCATCGAACTTCGCCATCACTTCTCTCCTTTATGGCGCCGTCATCCTTCTCCCGTTCCGTTTGGATGCGTTGCCTTCAAAAGGCAGTCTGCAGATCGGTTTTCGCGAAATCCTCGCCGACATAGAGCAGCGGGCAGCCATGCTCCTTTGCTATTTCATAGGAGAAGCAGTCACCAAGATGCAAACCCGCCGGACGCACGCCTCCCCCATTGCGCATAGGCCGCAGCGATCCGTCGCGCCGAGGCCGGCGTCACCGGCACGATTTCAAAGCCGAGGCCGTCGATGATCCGGGTCATCTCTTCGGCAAGGTTGCGCCGTCCCGCAACAATCAGGGCCTCCGCAACGGTTCCCGTCGAAATCAGAACCTCGCTCTCGCTGGCCAGAACCTTGGCGCAGGCCTCCGCTTCCGCTTCCGCAAGAAGAATTGCCATCAGGGCGGAGGTGTCGACCGCGATCATCGCGGCAAGCCGTCCTCCCCGTAAAGAAAGTCCTGGCTTTTCGCGGCGCATTCTCCGGCGCCGGCTTTGGCGGCCGCGGACGCCCGCACCGCTTCGAGCAGATTTCTGCGTGCCATGGGATCGACGGGCGCCTTGGCCGGTACGAGACGCACCACCGATCGGCCATGTCGGGTCAGGATGACTTCATCCCCCGCTTCGCTCAGCCTGCCGCGCCGATTTCGGCCTTATAGGCCGCGAGCGTTGCCGCCGGGCTCTGCTGCCATAGGCAGTCGACGCGGGCGAAGCCGGCTTCGGTCAGCATCTTTTGATGGAGCGCGAGGCCGCCGGCGATGTCGTAGAGATCGTAGTCGAGAAACAATGCGCCGGGCTTCAGAACCGCGGCAATCCCGCGATAGCACGCGGCGATTGCGGCGAGATCGCGCAGATTGTGGATCGCGATCGCCGAGACCGCGAGATCGAACGGCCCGCCGACCGCCCTGGTCCAGGAAGGCTCGCGCAGGTCGGCATGGACAAGGCGGAGGCGCTCGCCGTGTTGCGCGAGCCGCCGGCGCGCCGCCGCGAGCATCGGCTCGGAATAGTCCTGCAACGTCACCCGCGCGGCGGGGAAGGCGGCCAGCACCTCCTCGCTGACGACCCCGTACCCGCCGCCGACATCGAGCACCGAGATCGCGGCCGCAGGCGCAAGATCGGCGCCGGCGAGCATGTCCCGGATCCGCCGACGGCGCTCGGCGTCACGCCCGGCGTCGCGGGCGATCCACCATTCTACGTAATCCGCGCGGTGCCACTGGTGCTCGCCGGTCGAGAAATCGTTCCGTGTCGCAGACATCGGCTCCCCCGCACCCTGTTTCGTTTCCGCCAAACTAGCGCGGCCGGCGGCGTCCGGCCAGCAGGGCGCTTGCGGCCGGCGACAAGTTGTGAGAACTGAGGAGATCCGCAATCCCGGGGACGACGGAGTGAGCCGAGATGCCGCGCTATGACTTCGACCTGTTTACATTGGGCGCCGGATCGGGCGGGGTGGCGGGCTCGCGCCGCGCCGGCAGCTACGGCGCGCGGGTTGCGGTCTGTGAGGAGAGCCGGGTCGGCGGCACCTGCGTGATCCGCGGCTGCGTGCCGAAAAAGCTCCTCGTCTACGGCGCGCAATTTGCCGACGCCTTTGCCGACGCCGCCGGTTTCGGCTGGCAGGTGCCGCTGCCGAGCTTCGACTGGCCGGCCCTGATCGAGGCCAAGGACCGCGAGATCGAGCGGCTGTCGCAAATCTACGTGCGCATGCTGCGGGACAGCGGGGTCACCTTGATCCGCGGCCGCGGCGTCGTCGTCGACCCCCACACGATCGAGGTCGACGGGCGGCGCTACACCGCCGACACGATCCTCGTCGCCACCGGCGCGCATCCGACCGTGCCGCAGATCCCCGGCATCGAGCACGTGATCTCGTCGAACGAGGCGCTCGACCTGCCCGCCCTGCCGCGCCGCATCGTCATTGTCGGCGGCGGCTATATCGCGGTCGAGTTCGCCGGCATTTTTCGCGGCTTTGGCGCCGAGGTCGCCGAGATCATCCGCCGCGAGGAATTGCTCTACGGCTTTGACGACGATCTGCGGGTGGCCTTGGCGCAGGAGATGCGCAGCCGCGGCGTCGAGATCCACGCCCGCACCCAGATCGCCCGCATCGAAAAGCGGCCGCACGGCTATTCGGTCTACACGACGATCGGGCAGGAATTCTCGGCCGACGTCGTAATGTACGCGACCGGCCGCAGACCGAACACGAAAGGGCTCGGCCTCGCCGAGATCGGGGTCAAGCTGCGGGACAACGGCGCCGTCGCCGTCGATGAATGGTCGCGCAGCACGATCCCCAACATCTATGCGGTCGGTGACGTGACCGACCGCATCAACCTGACGCCGGTGGCGATCGCCGAGGCCCGCGCCCTCGCCGAGACCCTCTATAATGACAACCCGATCGCGATGGATCACGCGAACGTGCCGACCGCGGTGTTCAGCAACCCGCCGATCGGCACGGTCGGCCTGACCGAGGAGCAGGCGCGCCGCGAATTCGGCGAGGTCGATCTCTTTATGGCGCATTTCAGGCCGATGAAGAACACCCTGTCGGGACGCGCCGAGCGCACATTGATGAAGCTCGTCGTCGATCCGCGCACCGATCGCGTGCTCGGCTGCCACATGCTCGGCCCCGACGCGCCCGAGATCATCCAGGGCCTGGCGATCGCGGTCAAATGCGGCGCCACCAAGCGCCAGTTCGACGAAACCGTCGGCATCCATCCGAGCGCCGCCGAGGAATTCGTGACGATGCGCGAAAAGGTCGTGCGCACGAAATTGGCGGCGGAGTAGGGGCCGGTCTTGCGGTCGGCCGACCGCCGCCGCACATCCTTTTGCCTGAAAAGGAGAGATCCGATGGAACGTCCCGGTCACGATGCCGACCGGCCGGTCGAGACGGCGGCAGCGCTCCGGTCAGAGAAGACAGCAAGGCGAAGAAACATCCGCCGCTCCCACCTGGTTGTCGGTGAGGTCGATCACGAAGCACTGACCAGGGAGATCATCGCGCGATTTCCCAAGCTCCTGGCTGAACTTGCTAAGTGAACTGCAATGGCTGCCGATCGAGGTAGTCATTGACATCAATCATGCGCTGGTCGCGATAACCGGCGAGCCGCGTTTCCTCCATCATCGTCCCGGCGCAAGCCGGGACCCATTTCGTCACTGCTTGGAAATTTCAAGCAAGGACAATGGTTTGCCAGTTATCACACGACTCGTGCCGCGGAAGGATGGACCCCGGCTTTCGCCGGGGTGACGAAAAGGGGATGGCTCGGGGAATTCTTGCCCAGCCTCCTCAGAGACACCCCGCGCATCCCGGGTTTTGACCTCATGGCGGGATTTCTCCTATAACCGAGAATGCCCCGCTTTGGGGCGCGATGAGGTTGGGCATGGCAAGAAACTGGTCCCCCGACAGCTGGCGCGAGCTGCCGATCCGTCAGGTGCCGGACTATTCCGACACGGCAAAGCTCAGAGAGGTCGAGGAGACGTTGCGCCGTTTTCCGCCGCTCGTCTTTGCCGGTGAGGCGCGGCGCCTCAAGGAGCGGCTCGCCGCGGTGGCGGCAGGAAACGCCTTTCTGTTGCAGGGCGGCGATTGCGCCGAGAGCTTTGCCGAGTTCCACCCGAACAACATCCGAGACACCTTCAAGGTGCTGTTGCAGGCCGCTGCCGTGCTGACCTTCGGCGCCGGCTGCCCGGTGGTCAAACTCGGCCGCATGGCCGGCCAGTTCGCCAAGCCGCGCACCTCCGAGACCGAGACCCGGGGCGGCGTGACCTTGCCGTCCTATCGCGGCGACATCATCAACAGCATGGATTTCGACGCCGCTTCGCGCACTCCCGACCCGCAGCGCATGGTGCAGGCCTACAGCCAGTCGGCGGCAACCTTGAACCTGCTGCGCGCCTTCGCCCAGGGCGGCTATGCCGATCTGCACCGCGTGCACAGCTGGAACCTCGACTTCGTCGCCGACTCGCCGCAGGGCGAGCGCTACCACGAACTCGCCGACCGGCTGACCGAGACCCTGGATTTCATGGCCGCCTGCGGGCTGACCTCGGAGACGACGCCGCAGATCCGCGAGACCGAGTTCTATACCTGCCACGAGGCGCTGTTTCTCGAATACGAGCAGGCCTTGACCCGCATTGATTCGACGACCGGCGACTGGTACGACTGCTCGGCCCATTTTGTCTGGCTCGGCGACCGCACCCGCCAGGCCGACGGCGCCCATGCCGAGTTCCTGTCGGGGATCGAGAACCCGATCGGTATGAAATGCGGGCCGACCCTCGAACCCGACGATCTGCTGCGCCTGATCGACAAGCTTAACCCGCAGAACGAGCCCGGCCGGCTGACCCTGATCATCCGTATGGGCGCCGACGGGGTCGAGGCCAAATTGCCTCCGCTGATCCGCGCGGTCGAGCGCGAGGGGCGCCGGGTCGTGTGGTGCTGCGACCCGATGCACGGTAACACGATCACCTCGCGCAACGGCTACAAGACCCGCCCCTTTGACCGCGTCATCGCCGAGGTGCGCCGGTTCTTTACGATCCACGCCGCCGAGGGCAGCTATGCCGGCGGCATCCATTGCGAGATGACCGGGCAGAACGTCACCGAATGTCTCGGCGGCGCCCAGGCGATCAGCGAAGCCGCGCTCGCCGAGCGCTATTTCACGCATTGCGACCCGCGGCTCAACGCCAGCCAGATGATCGAGCTCGCCTTTGAACTGGCCGATGCGATCAAGGCCGAGCGCGCGGGGTTGCGGCGCGGCGAATGGCGGGCGGCGTCGTGAGGGGCCGGCGATGGCGGACGAGAGCCCCGCGCGACGCCCGCGCGCGGGGACCCCAATACTGGCGGCGCTGACCGACAGCTATTTTCTGAAGACCAAGACGATCGTCGGCCGTTTTGGCGACCGCGAAGCGACCTATGCGATCTTTCTGCGCCGGCCGGTCATCTCGACCCCGCGCCTTGCGCTCGACTTTCTCGAACGGGCGGCGGAGGAGCGCGGCGTTCGTTTCGACATCGATCTGCGCTATGCCGAAGGCGCGCTGGTCGGCGCCGGCGAGCCGATCCTCACTCTCACCGGCTCGCTCTATCATCTTGTCGATCTCGAAACCGTCTTGCTGCAGAAAGTGGGGGCGCCGGCGGTCGCCGCCTACAACGCCTATGCGATGTGCGCCGACCTGCCCAAGGTCGCATTTCTGGCAATGGATGCGCGCCACTGCGCCGGGGCCGAGATGGCCGAGATGATGGCCTACGCCGCCGCGGTCGGCTCGGCGGTGGCGCGGCGCGAAGCTGGGGCGGTCGGGTTTGTCGGCTGCGCTGCCGAAGCGACCGCGCATTTCTTCGGCCAGGCGCACGGGCTCGGCACGATGCCGCATGCGCTGATCGGTTATGCCGGCTCGACCCTGCGCGCCGCCGAGATGTTCCATGACGCCTTTCCGGGCGAGCCTTTGACCGTGCTCGTCGATTATTTCGGACAGGAGATCACGGACACGCTCGAAGTCGCCCGGCGCTTCCCCGACCTCGCCACCGCGGGCCGGCTCGCGGTCCGGATCGACACCCATGGCGGCCGCTATGCCGAGGGGCTCGACCTTGCCCGTTCCTACGAGGTCCTCGAGCGCCATGCCCCGCAGGCGGTGCGCGGCTACCGCAGCGAGCAGGAATTGCGCTATCTGGTCGGCACCGGCTGCTCGGCCGCGGCGATCTGGCTGGTGCGCCAGGCCCT
The DNA here is from genome assembly GCA_035252905.1 of Allostellaceae bacterium. Lineage (GTDB taxonomy): Bacteria > Pseudomonadota > Alphaproteobacteria > ATCC43930 > CGMCC-115725 > AP-15. Next base: position 23,977 of record DATFCQ010000139.1, read on the forward strand.
CGACGAGGCCGGTTTTGCCGCGGTCAAGATCATTGCCAGCTCCGGTTTCGGCCCGGCCAAATGCCGCATGATGGCCGCCGCCAAGACCCCGATCGATGTGATCGGCACCGGTTCGTACCTGCCCGAGCTGTGGTCCGAGACCTATGCCACCGCCGACATTGTCGCCTATGACGGCGAGCCTCTGGTCAAGGCCGGCCGCGAGTTCCTGCTGCGCCAGCGCTGAGCAGGGTCGGCGGAATGCGCTGCGCTTTTCCGCCCTACGGTCTTTGTAGGGCGGAAAAGCGCAGCGCATTCCGCCATCTCTGGCCTCCCAAACCTCCTCCGTATCGCATTTTATGAGATTCCTGCTGACAGCTCTGCATGGCTGAACTACTCTCTTCGCATGGCTGGTCAACCGGCCGTAAGCGGGGAGGCGGGACAACCGCTCCCTTTTCGGAACAGGCGCAACACGTCAACCCGGCGGCGATCGCTGCGGCTGCCGCAACCAGCGAGGCGTAAGGGAACCCGGTCGCACAACAAAACTCTCCTGTAAAATCCGCTCGTTCGGCCTTGCTCTTTGCGCGCCGCACGGTGTCCCGGGTTGCCTCGATCCGGGTGACCCATGAGCGCAACCCTTCTTGCGGAGCCTCCGGGCAGTGCGGCCAGTCGCGTGCTCGGCGGCAAGCTCGACAGTATCCCGTTCAGCCCCTACCACCTCCTGATCGTCGCGGTGCTGGGGTTTGTCGGCTTTGTCGAGGGCTACGACCTGTCGCTGACCGCCTCGCTGCTGGTCCTGGCAAAACAGCCGCTGCACCTGACCCCCGGCGACATCCGCTTTATCGCCATTGCCTCGACCTTGATGATGTGCGTCGGCGGCTTTATCGCCTCGGCGATCTCCGACCATTTCAGCCGCAAGAGCGTCATGCTGATCGGGGTGATTGCCACGACGTTCTGCACCCTGCTGATCCCGCTCGTGCAGAATGCCGAGCAGTTGATCCTGCTGCGGTTGTTAACCGGTCTGGGCGGCGGGTTTGCCGTCTCGGCGCCGTTCCCGATCGCCGCCGAACTGATGCCGGCGCGGCACCGCCGCACCTATGGTGCGGTCTACGAGATGTCGTTGGCCTTCTCATTCACCGTATTGCTGTTCGTCAGCTTTCTGCTCGCCGGCAATCCGAACGCCTTCCGCTTCATGGCCTTGCCGGGCGGGCTCGCCTTCTTTGTCGCGCCGGCGCTGATCCATTTCCTGATCCCCGAAAGCCCGCGCTGGCATCTGCGCCGGGGCCGCGCCGAGGCGGCGGTCGACACGGTGAACCGAATCATCCGCCGCTGCGGCAGCCGCGTGCCGCCGCTCTCCGCCGCAGCGCTCGGCGCGGTCTCAAGCGTCGCGCGCGAGGAATTGCCGTCCTACTGGGCGCTGTTTCGCTCGGGCCAATTGCGCTGGACCGTCGTCGGCATAGCGAGCGGCGTTTGCGCCAGTACCGCCGCTTACCTCATCCACGTCCTGCTGCCAAAGGCGCTCGTCGATCAGGGCGCCGCCGTGTCGCTGAGCTTCGGGCTGTCGACCATCGTGTACATGGCGAGCATCCCGGGCAAGGGCTTCACCGGCTTTCTGATGGAGATCATCGGCCGGCGCTGGACGATCACCTATGCGCTCGCCGGATCGCTGCCCGGCCTTGTCCTGATGCTGTTGGCCCACCGGGCCGGGGCAAGCGCGACCTTTGTGATGATGGCCGGGGGGCTGATCACCGGCTTTACCGTATTGTCGGCCTTTACCGCCACCCGCGTCTATCTGTCCGAACAGTTCCCGACCGCCTTGCGCGGGCGCGGTCACATCTTCGGCGAGTCGTTCGGGCGGGTCTTCGCCGGGGTGGCGGCGCCGTTTCTGATGGCGCCTTATACCGGCTCGCCGGTGATCTTCTTCGGCACGATCCTCGTCGTCGTCGCGGTCGGCGCCTTCATCCCGCTATTGTTCGGACGGGAGACGGTCGGACAGCTCGAACTCGTCACCGAAACGGTTCCCGAATTCGCTTGAGGAGCCGCGGAAGCATCTCAGGCGGAGAGAGACACCCCGCAAAGCCGAGCCGGCGATTCGAGTCGCATCTAATGAGATTTTTCGGATGACAGCTCTGCAGGGCTGAGCTACTGTTCGCGCATGGGCGGTTTACCGGCCATGAAGAAAAGGGGCGGGAACAAGCCTCCATAACGGACAGGCGCGACACATCAACCTGCGGCGCGCGATGCGGCTGCTGAGATCCGCGAGGCGTGGGGGAATTCGGCTGCACCGGAAATCACTACCCCTAAGAATGCAGTCGATCACGCTCGTTTGTCTTGCCGCTTAGTGCCCCGGGTTACAACAACCTGGGTGGGATCATGACCGCGACATCTATTGCAGAGGTGTCGAGCGGCGCGGCCAGTCGCGTGCTCGGCAACAAGCTCGACAGCATCCCGTTCAGTGCGTACCACATATTGATCATCGCCGTCCTCGCCCTTGTCGGCTTTATCGAGGGCTACGACCTGGTGATGACCGGTTCGCTGCTGGTGCTCGCCAAGGGCCCGCTGCACTTGACCGGAACCGACATACGAATACTTGTCTCCGGCCCGACCTTCATGCTGTGCCTTGGCGGCTTCTTCTTCTCAGCGATATCCGACCATTTGAGCCGCAAGAGCATTGTGCTGATCGGCGTGTTCTTGACGACGTTGCTGACGCTGTTAATCCCGCTGGTACAAACGGCCCAGCAGCTGATCATCCTGCGTCTGTTGACCGGGCTCGGTGCCGGCGGCGTGGTTTCGGCGGCGTTCCCGATCGCCGCCGAATTGATGCCGGCGCAACATCGGCGCACCTACAGCGCGATCTATGAGATGGCGCTGGCCTCCTCCTTTACCGTAGTGCCGTTCATCGCCGGCATGCTCGCCGGCAACCCCAATGCCTTTCGTTTTCTGGCGCTGCCGGGCGGGCTGGCCGTGACCGTTATTCCGGTTATCGTTTATTTCGTCCTGCCAGAAAGTCCGCGCTGGTATTTGCGCAAAGGCCAAGCGCGGACCGCGGTTGATATCGTCAACCGCATCATCGCGCGGTCCGGCAACCGCGTGTCGCCGTTGACATTGGCGGCGCTCGGCGATCATCGCGAAACCGCCCGCGAGAAATTGCCGCCTTATCGGGCATTGTTTGCCCGCGGCCAGTTACGGTGGACGACGGTCGGTATTTTAAGCGGCATCTGCGCCGGCACCGCCTTCTTTCTGGTCTCGGGGCTGTTGCCGAAGGCTCTGGTCGATCAAGGTTTGGGCGTCAGCTTAGGCTTTGGCATAACCTCGCTGGTGTATTGCGCCAGCATTCCCGGCAAGGCTTTTACTGGCTTCCTGATGGAAGTCGTCGGGCGGCGCTGGACAATCTTCTATGCGCTCGCCGGATCGCTGCCCGGGATCTGTCTGATGCTGTTGGCGCATCGAGCCGGCGGTTACGCGACGGTCGTGATGGTCACGGGGGGATTGATCACCGGCTTCACCGTATTGTCGGCCTTCACCGCCACCCGCGTCTATCTGTCGGAGCAGTTCCCGACCGCCTTGCGCGGGCGCGGCCACATCTTTGGCGAATCCTTCGGACGACTATTCGCCGGCGGCGTCATGCCGTTTGCCATGGAACCGCATGTCGGCTCGCCGACGATCTTCTTCGGCACGATCCTCGTCGTCGTCGCGATCGGCGCCTTCATTCCGGTAGTGTTCGGGCGCGAGACGGTCGGCCAGCTCGAACTCGTCACCGAGACGGCTCCGCAGCTCGCTTGAGGGTGGTTCGCGCCGGGGCGCTCTCGGGCCGCCCGCCCGGGAGCGCCGCACGCTGCCGTGGCAAGAGTTTTCCGGTGACAGCTCTCCCCGGGCGAGGCTACTCTTCCTCCCTGGCCATTGAACCGGCCATGAAGCGGGGAGGCGGGACAACCGCCCCCATCGAGGAACAGGCGCAACACGTCAACCAGCGGCGCGCGATGCGGCGGCCGCGACCCGCGAGGCGAACGAAACGCAATTGTGATGCTCTCGTCCCGATAAGCACATTCGGCCTCGCCGGTCGGTGCCGCAGCAGGGTTGCTGCGGGTTGGACCAACCTGGGTGGACGTTATGGCAGACGCTCGGCCGATCGGTGCGGCGACGGCTCCCGCCGTCCGGATATTGGGGGCGAAGCTCGACAGCATCCCGTTCAGCCCCTATCACATAGTATTGATCCTGGTGCTTGGCTTTGTCGGCTTTGTCGAAGGCTATGACGGAGCGCTTTCGGGCGCTCTGCTCGTATTGGCAAAACAGCCGCTGCATCTGACCCAGACCGACATCAAATGGCTGGTCGCCGCGCCGACCCTTTTCGCCTGTCTCGGCGGCTTTATAGCGGCGGCGCTGTCCGACCATTTCAGCCGCAAGACGATTCTGCAGATCGGGGTGGTCACGACGACCTTGTTCACGCTGCTGATCCCGCTGGTGCGCAACGCCGAGCAATTGATCGCGCTGCGCATTATTACCGGGGTCGGGCTGGGCTTTGCCGCGACGGCGCCGTTTCCGATCGCCGCCGAATTGATGCCGGCGCAGCATCGGCGCACCTATGCCGCAATCTATGAGATGTCGCTGGCCAGCGCCTTTGCGCTGTTGCCCTTTGTCGGCCTGTTGTTCGCGCACAAGGTCAACGGTTTTCGGTTGATGGCCCTGCCCGGCGGGCTGGCCTTGTTTGTCGTTCCGGCGGTCCTGCACCTGCTGTTGCCGGAAAGCCCGCGCTGGCTGTTGCGCCGGGGCCGGCCCGAGGCGGCAGTGGGCATCGTCAATCGGGTCATCCGGCGCTGCGGCAATCGCGTGCCGCCGCTCACGGTGGCGGCGCTCGGACCCGATCTCAGCGCCTCCTTGTCGCGCCACAAATTGCCGCCGTTCACCGCGATGTTCCGACGGGGCCAGCTGCGTTGGACCCTGGTTGGCATCTGGAGCATGCTGTGCGCCGGCACCGCTTTTCATCTGATCTCGGTACTGTTGCCGAAGGCGCTGGTCGATCAGGGCGCCGCGGTGACGACGAGTTTTGGCATCAGCTCATTGGTGTTCATGGCGACGATCCCGGGCAAGGCCTTCAATGCCTATCTGATGGAGATCATCGGGCGGCGCTGGACCATCGCCTTTGCTCTCGCCGGCTCGTTGCCGGGTCTGTTTCTGATGACGTTGGCGCATCGCGCGGGTCCCTATGCGCCGCTGGTGATGAGCGTCGGCGCCCTCATTACCGGCTTCACCGTGCTGTCGTCGTTTCCGGCGGCGCGGATGTATCTGTCCGAACAGTTCCCGACCGCCTTGCGCGGACGCGGCCACATTTTCGGCGAATCCTTCGGCCGGCTTTTCGCCGGCGTCGCCGCGCCGTTTGTGATGATCCCGCATACCGGCTCGCCGACGATCTTCTTCGGGACGATCGTGGTCGTCGTCACGCTCGGCGCCTTCACGCCCCTGCTGTTCGGCAAGGAGACGATCGGCCAGATCGAGACCGTCGCCGAGGAAGTGCCGGCGCTCGCCTGATCCCGGACGCCGGGGAGGCGGCCGAGGTTGCCTGAGGCCGCGGCGAGCGCTCTCGTCCGCGCCTCTTCGCCCTTTGGCGAAACGCGTCGGTTCGGCTAGCATCGCGGCCGCGGTCGAGGCGGGAGGTCAGAGATGGCGGCAACGGGCGAAGGCGCTTCTTCTTACGGCGGCGCGGCCGCGCCGCGCGTAAGCCCGCAGCAGGTCCGCACGATGCTGTGCGACGGCGGCGAGATCGCGTTGCTCGATCTGCGCGAGGAGGGGGTGTTCTCCGACAAGGGACATCCGTTCTTTGCCGTGTCGTTGCCGCTGTCCCGTCTCGAACTCGGCATCCGCGCGCTGGTGCCGCGCCTGGCGACGCGGATCGTGCTCTATGACGACGGCGAGGGGCTTGCCGAGCGCGCCGCGGCGAAGCTCGCGCGGTTCGGCTATTCCAGCCTCGCGATCATGGACGGGGGCGCCAGCGGCTGGGCCGCGGCGGGGTTCGAATTGTTCACCGGGGTCAATGTCCCGAGCAAGGCGTTCGGCGAGTTTGTCGAGCATCGTTGCGGCACGCCGCACATCGCCGCCGCCGCATTGAAGCGGCGGCTCGAGGCCGGCGAGGACGTCCTGATCGTCGACAGCCGGCCGCTTGCCGAATTCCGCGCAATGAGCATCCCGGGCGCGCTCGACTGCCCGGGGGCCGAACTGGTCTACCGCGTCCCCGACCTTGCGCGCGCGCCGGAAACCCTCGTCGTCGTCAACTGCGCCGGGCGCACGCGCAGCATCATCGGTGCGCAATCCCTGCGCAACGCCGGCCTGCCGAACCCGGTCATGGCGCTCGAAAACGGCACGATGGGCTGGGAATTGGCCGGGCTCGAACTGGCGCGCGGGCGCGAGGAGACGGCGCCGCCGCCGTCGCCCGCGGGGCTCGAACGGGCGCGGCGCTTGGCCGATGCGGTCGCCCGGCGGTTCGGCGTGCGCCGCATTGACGACAGCGCGATTGCGCGCTTCCGGGCCGAGGCGGGGGAGCGCAGCCTGTACCTCTTCGACGTGCGCAGCCCCGAGGAGTTTGCCGCCGGTCACCTCGCAGGGGCGCGCTCGGCGCCGGGCGGACAGTTGGTACAGGCGACCGACGCCTATATGGCGACCCGCAACGCCCGAATCGTGCTCGTCGACGACGACGGCGTGCGCGCGGTGATGACGGCCTCGTGGCTCATTCAGATGGGTTTTTCCGAGGTCTATGCGCGCGCCGGCGGGCTCGCCGGGCAGACGCTTGTGCGCGGGCCGGAAGAGCGCGAAATCCCGGGGCTCGACGGCCCGGCCGCGGCGACGATCGCGCCCGCGGCGCTGCAAGAATGGATCGATCGCGGCGGCGCCGCGCTCGTCGATCTGGCGCCGAGCATTGCCTATGAGCAGGGACACATTCCCGGCGCCTTTTTTGCGGTGCGCGCCCGCCTGTCTCGGAGCCTTGCGCGCGTGCCCCGGCGCCCGGTTCTGGTCCTGACCTCGCCCGACGGGATCGTCGCGCGCCTTGCCGCGGCCGAGCTTGCCGATCCCGGCTTTGCCGAGGTCCGGGTGCTCGACGGCGGCACCGCCGCCTGGCGCGCGGCCGGGTTGCCGCTGGCGCAAGGACGCGAGGCGATGGCCGACGAGCCCGATGATTGCTGGCGGCGTCCCTACGACCCCTACGCCGGCGCCGACGCCCGCCAGCGCTATCTGCGCTGGGAGATCGACCTCGTGCATCAGATCGAGCGCGAAGGCGACGTCGGCTTTCGCATCCCGGGCTGAGGCTGCCTCGGTTCACCCTCACCCGCCTCCTCCGGCTTTCGCCGGGGTCGGCACCCTCTCCCGCAATGCGGGAGAGGGGGGACCAGCCCGCCCTGTATTCCATCCGGGGGCTGGTGGGTGAGGGGCGAGAGAGGATCAGTGCCGGCTGCGCAGCGGCACGACGTTGGCGGCGGCGCTCGCCGGCAATGACAATGCGCGCTGCACCGCCGCGGCCAGTTCGGCCAGACGGAACGGTTTCTTGATCAGCGGGCCGGTCTCGTTGAGGTCGGCGCGCAGCGCGGCGTCGGCGTAGCCGGTCATGAACAGGGCCTTCAATCCGGGCCAGCGCGCGCGGGCGCGGCGCACCGCCTCGACCCCGTTGAGCCCGGGCATGATCATGTCGACGACGAAGAGGTCGTAGGTTTCGCCGCGCGCCAGCGCCTCCAGGGCGGCGTGGCCGCTCTCGGCCTCGGTAACGGCGTAGCCGGCCTGCCGCAGCATCTGGACCGCGATATCGCGCACATCGGCGTCGTCGTCGACGACCAGCAGCCGGGCGCGCGCCTCGGGTCCGGAACCCTCCGCCGTCGCCGCGGCGCCTGCCGAGGCAATTATCGCGCGCGGCAAATAGAGCCGGACGGTGGTGCCGCGGCCGGGCGCGCTGTCGATCTCGAAGGTGCCGCCGGATTGCTGCACGACGCCGTAGACCTGGCTCAACCCCAACCCGCTGCCCTTGCCGACCTCTTTGGTCGTAAAGAAGGGCTCGACCGCGCGCGCCCGCACCTCCTCGCTCATGCCGGTGCCGGTGTCGGAAACCGACAGCATGATGCAGTCGCACCCGCCGAGTTCGGCGGGCAGCGGATCGACGCCGCCGACCCGGTTGCGCGTCTCGATCAGGATCGTGCCGCCCAATGGCATTGCATCGCGCGAATTGATCGCCAGGTTGAGGACGGCGATCTCGATCTGCGTCGGATCGACGAGCGCCGGCCACAGATCGGCGGCGAGAGCGGTCTGCACGCCGATATTCGGGCCGATCGTCCGCCCCAAGAGATCGCCCATGCCGCGGATCACGGTGTTGACGTCGACCGGCTGCGGGTGCAGGTGCTGCCGCCGCGAGAAGGCCAGCAATTGCTCGGTCAATTTGGCCCCGCGTTCGGCTGCGCGCTGGGCCGCGCGCGCCAGCCGCGCGGTCCTCTCGTCGGTCTGGACGCGGGCCTCCAGGAGTTCGAGATTGCCGGTGATCGCGGTCAGCAGGTTGTTGAAGTCGTGCGCGAGACCGCCGGTCAATTGCCCGAGGACTTCCATCTTCTGCGCCTGGCGCAACTGCGCTTCGAGTTCCTCGCGCTCGGTGATGTCGCGCGCCGTCGTGATGACCAGCCGTTCGCCGTTCTCGCTGCGGCCGGGGACCGGCACGAAGACGACGTCGATGGTCCGCGTCCTGCCGGCCATCGTCCGCCGCGCGACGTAGTGCTGCGGTTTGCCGGTGGCGACGCATTCGCGCAGGTGCCGGAGCGGGACCTCGGCCTCTCTGCCCAGAACCTCTTCCGGGGTGCGGCCGACGACCTGGTCGCGCGACAGACCATAGGCCGCCTCGCAGGCCGGGTTGAGGTCGACATAGACGGAGTTCCCGTCGGGAGTGACGCGCTGCAGGGTCAGCCAGTCCGGCGAGATGTCGAAGAAGGCCTGCAATTGGGCGCGGCTGGCGGCGAGCTGGCGGGCTCTCTCCTCGGCCTGCTGTTCGAGCGTCTCGTTCAGTTCGCGCAACCGCCGCTCGCTGTCGCGCAGGGCTGCTTCCGCCTGTTTGATCCCGCTCAGATCGACCAGCATATTGACGCCGACCAATGCCCCCGAGCCGTCGCGCAGCGGGGTCGGGTAGGGCATGAACGGGACCCGCGTGCCGTCCGGCCGCTCGGCTACGGCCTCGACGCCCCGGACCGGCCGGTTCTCCCGCAGCGCCACCGCCATCGGGCACTCTTCGTGCGCCATCGGCGTGCCGTCGGGTCGGTAGAGGCGCCAGGAGACGCACCATTGCCGGCCCAGTTCCGGCCGATGCCCGGCGAGGTCGATCGCCGCCTGATTGTAGAAGGTCAGCCTTCCCTCGGCATCGGTCGTATAGACGGCGGCGGGCAATGCCTCCAAAAGCTCGCGAAAGCGCCGCTCGTCGGCATTGTGCGCCTCGGCGATGCGCTGTTCGGCCGCTTTCAGCGCGGTGATGTCCTGAAAGCAGTTGATCGCCCCGACGACCGCGCCTGCAGCGTTCTTGATCGCCTCGATATTGACGAGGGCCGAGAGGCGCTCGCCGTCGGGCCGTTCGATGACGATTTCAAGATCGCGGGCCGGCTCGCCGCTGCGCAGGACCCCGGCCATCGGCGTCTCGGCGTGGGGGAGCGGGCGGCCGTCCGGCCAGAACAGCCGGTGCGAGCCGCAATAGCGCTCGGCCGGATCGCCGATCCGCGGCGCGCGGCCCCACAGCGCGGCGGCCTTGCGGTTGAAGCGGCGGATGATGCCGTCGGCGTCGCAGATGTAGACGGCAGCCGGCAGCAGCTCGATCATCATCTCGTCGAGCGCGAGCCGTTCCTCCGGATTTTCCGCCGTCAGGCTCATGTCCTGCTCCCGACCGTCGTGGTCGCTCGTGCCGCCGTTTCTCTCTGGCGAAACGGCAAGGAAGGGGGAAGGTTGCGGTGCGGACCGGCAAGAGCGGCATGCGCCGGACGCGGGGAATCTGCTGGCATCATTGCAAACACATAAAATTTGGCAAGCCTTATAATCTTACCTTGTTGGTTAACCGCCGGCGCATTCAGCTGCGCGGCGCATGCTTCGACAGGATGCGCTGCAGGGTACGGCGATGCATCTTCAGGCGGCGGGCGGTTTCCGAGACGTTGCGCTCGCACAGTTCAAAGACGCGCTGGATGTGCTCCCAGCGCACCCGGTCGGCCGACATCGGATCTTCGGGCGGCTCGGGAGTACCGTCCTCCTGCGCGAGGAGGGCGCGCTCGACGGCGTCGGCGTCGGCGGGCTTGGGCAGATAGTCGATCGCCCCGGCTTTGACCGCGGCGACCGCGGTGGCGATGTTGCCGTAGCCGGTCAGCATGACGATGCGGGCGCCGGGCCGCGCCTTGCGCAAGGCGCTGACCACGTCGAAGCCGCGGCCGTCGCCGAGCCGCATGTCGACGACCGCAAAGGCGGAAGGATGGTCGGTCGCCGCCGCCACCCCGGCGGCGACGCTCTCCGCGGTCTCGACGATGAAGCCGCGGCGCTCCATCGCCCGCGCCAGGCGTTGGCACAAGGGCGCGTCGTCATCGACGATCAACAGGGTTCGTTCCACGTCGGGCAGGCCGCGCAAGGCAGCGGCGCGCGCCTCTGCGGCGGCAGGATTGGGTTTGTCGTTCGGTGTCATGGCAGTCGCCCTTCGCCATCGCCCGGGCCTGCCCTCCGGTTTGCGCTGCCCGGTCAGCGCTGCTCATGCGCTTTCGCGGCAGGCGGGCGGATTCGTTCGCTGGCTTCCAGATTGGCACGATCCCAGGAAATCGCAACATGTGCGCCGCCTTCCGGCAGATTGTCGAAGGCAAGGCGAGCGCCGCTGCGCTCCAAGAGGCTCTGCGCGATGAAGATGCCGAGGCCCATGTGATTGGCTTCGCCGGCGCGGGTCGACAGATAGGGCTCGCCGAGGCGGCCCAGCAGGTGCAGCGGAAAGCCTGGCCCGTCATCGGCGACCTCGACGAGAACGGTTCCGGAATCCCACGAGGTGGTAACGCTGACCTCGCGCCGAGCGAATTGGGCGGCATTCTGGATCAGGTTGTTGAGGCCGTGCAATATCTCGGGGCTGCGCCGCACCAGCGGCTCGTCCTCGGCCGAGGCGCTCGTCGTGGCAAAGATCAGCCGCACGCCCTTGTCGTGATGCGCGGCCGTGGCGGCCTCGACCAGGGCCGAGATCGGCAGCCGCGCATAGGGCGACCCGCCGTCCTCGTCATGCTGCTGCGCCAGCTGGGCGAGGATCTTGCGGCAGCGTTCGGACTGGCTGACGAGAAGCGCGGCGTCCTCGGCATAAGGGCTGTCGGGGGGCAATTCGCGCGCCAATTCCTTGGCGACGACGGCGATCGTCGCAAGCGGGCTGCCGAGCTCGTGCGCGGCCGCCGCGGCCAGGCTGCCGACCGCCGAGACCTGCTGTTCGCGGGCAAGCGCCAATTGGGTGGCCGCCACCGCGTCGCGCAGGCGGCGCGCCTCCTGCGCTACGCTCCAGGTGTAGAGGGCGATGAACAGGGTCGCCAGAGTGAGGGCGATCCAGGTGCCGAGCACGAGCGGGAACGGGAAGACCGGCGGCCAGACCGGCCACGGCAGCGGCATGTGCCAGATGGCGACGACGGTGATCGCCGCCACCGCCAAGGCCGACAGGAAGATGACCGGGCGGCGCGACAGGATCGTCGCAGCCACCGTGATCGGCGCCAGGATCAGGATCGCAAACGGGTTCTGCAACCCGCCGGTCAGATAAATCAGGGCGGCGAGCTGCAGGATGTCGTAGCCGAGATAGAGCGCCGCATCGCGCTCGCCGAGCCGGGTCGCCGCCTGACGGTGCAGGATCAGAAAGATGTTGAGCAATGCCGAGAAGGCGACGATCGCCAGGGCCGGCACCAGCGGCAGACGATAGCCGAGCCCGAAATGGACGGTGAGCAGCGTCAGCGCCTGACCGGCGACCGCGATCCAGCGGATCGGAACCAGGGTGCGCAGGCTGATCCGGCCAAAGCCCGGCCCGGCCGGGGGGATGTCGGTGCTGTCGGTCACGACGATGACGCTTCGCGGTTCCGGGATGCGACAAATTTGGCGTTGCCGCCGGCGAATCGCCAGCCCCGCCATCGGACCGCAGGCCTCTGGCCCGCATGCGGGCGGGACGCCCGCGGTCCGTAGCGGGGCGTCCCTCCATTCTCCATATTAGGGCGATGTCCGATCCTGCCGTCCTTGTCGAAAACCTGGTCAAGCGCTACCCGAAGGCGGTTGCCGTCGCCGGCGTCTCGTTCACGGTGATGCGCGGCGCGACCGCCGCATTGCTCGGCGGCAACGGCGCCGGCAAGACCACAACCCTGTCGATCCTGCTCGGTCTGTTGTTGCCGAGCGCCGGCACGGTGCGGGTGCTCGGCGAGGACATCTTGCGGCACCGCTGGCGCGTGCTGCCGCGCCTCAATTTCTCCTCGCCCTATGTCGACCTGCCGCACCGCCTGAGCGTACGCCAGAACCTGATGGTCTATGCCCGGCTCTACGGCCTGAAGCGGCCTCGCGAGCGCCTCCTCGCTCTCGCCGAGGATCTGCAGATCGCCCCCTTTCTCGACCGGCCCGCCGGCAAGCTCTCGGCCGGGCAGAAGACCCGGGTGGCGCTCGCCAAGGCGCTCATCAACGATCCCGAACTGCTGTTGCTCGACGAGCCGACCGCCTCGCTCGACCCCGACACCGCCGATTGGGTGCGCGGTTATCTTGAACGCTGGCGCACCCGCACCGGCGCCGCGATCCTTCTCGCCTCGCACAACATGGCTGAGGTCGAGCGGCTGTGCTCGGAGGTGTTGATGATGAAGGCCGGGCGCATCGTCGACCGCGGCAGCCCGCGGGCATTGATCGAGCGCTACGGCCGCGCCACTCTCGAAGAGGTGTTTCTGCATATCGCGCGCGCACCGCAGCCGGCACTGGAAAGCGCGGCATGAGCGTCCGCCGGCGTCGGGTGCGGCCGTTCTCGCCGATGCGGGTCTGGGCGATGCTGCTGCGCTATCTCTACCTGTTGAAAAGCTCGTGGCCGCGCACCCTCGAGCTCTTGTACTGGCCGACCTTGCAGATGCTGATCTGGGGGTTCATGAGCCAGTTCCTCTATCGGCAGAGCAGCTATTTCGCGCGCGGCTTTGGCGTGCTTCTGGCCGCGGTCCTGTTGTGGGACGTGTTGTTCCGCGGCCAGCTGGGCCTGTCGATCTCGTTTCTCGAAGAGATGTGGGCGCGCAATCTGGGGCATCTGTTCGCGACGCCGCTGCGCCCGTTTGAATGGGTCCTGGCGATGCTCGCGATGAGCATCGTGCGCGTCGTGGTCGGGTTGTTGCCGGCGGCATTATTGGCGATCCCGCTCTACCATTATTCGATCTTTGCGATGGGGCTGCCGCTCGTCGCCTTCTTTGCCGTCCTGTTGGCAATGGGCTGGGCCTTGGGCCTCGCGATCTGCGGCATGATCCTGCGCCACGGCCTCGGCGCCGAGAGCCTCGCCTGGCTCGCCGTCTTCACCCTGTCGCCCTTGAGCTGCGTCTATTACCCGGTGTCGATCCTGCCGGGCTGGCTGCAGCATTTTGCCTGGGCCTTGCCTTCGACCTACGTGTTCGAGGGCATGCGGGCGGTGCTGTTCGCGGGGACCTTCCGCGTCGACTACCTCGCCAGTGCCGCCGCGCTCGACGTTGTCTACCTTACCCTGGGCGCGCTTGCCTTTCTTGTCGCCTTTCGCGACGCCCGCCGGCGCGGCGCGCTGATGCAGATCGGCGAGTGAGTGGAGTCGCAGGCATCCCACTTCCAGGATTGACTTTACTCTCAATCGATGGAGAATAGCGGGCCTTCCCGATGGTTTTTAACGTTTAATATTAATAAATTATCGGAACTGCCAGGTAACGATCCACAAAAATCGATGAGCGGTACAGCCGATCCCTTAAGTCTGATCGACCCGATTTACGAGGCTGCGGTCGATATCGAGGCCTGGCCTGCCGCAATGACGGCCATCGCCGACGCCTTGCGGGCGCGGGCGATGAGCCTCACCATCGCCGATCCGGCGAGTAACGCCGCGCCGCTGGTCGTTGCGCCGTGCACCGATCCGCACTGGCGGCGCGCCTATCGGGAGCGGTGGGCGGCTGCCAACCCCGTGCGCGAACGGGGTTGCGTTCTACCGGCAGGAGAGGTCTATGGCTTTGAGAGCCTGGGCATGCCGCGCTCGGAATTCGACCGGACCCCGTTTTACAACGAATTCTGGGCGCCCCAGCGCCTGCACTTCGCGCTCGTCACGATCACGGCAAAACAGGGCAGCACGGTCAGCGCAGTGGGTTTCTACCGTTCCTGCGACGATGGCCGGTTCGCGCGCGACGAGGAGCGGCTGCTGCGGGTGTTGGGGCCGCATCTGAGGCGCGCAGTGGCGCTGAACCTGCAGCTTGCGCACATCGAGATGCGCCGCAGCGACACGGCGGAGATGCTGAACCGGTGCAAGGAAGGCGCCCTGCTGGTCGATGCGCAGGCGCGCGTCCTCTTCGCCAACGCCGCCGCAGAGGCGATCCTGACGGAGGGAGCGGCGTTGCGGGTCGTCAACGGGCGCCTCGCTGCGGGCGCGCCGGGACAGAGCGAGGCATTGCGCGGCGCCATTGCCGGCGGCACCGGCGGCCTGCTGGCTCTGCCGCGCTGCGGCGGCGGGAGCGTTGCGGTGCAGATCCTGCCGCTGCGGGCCGAGACGTCGTGGCTGCCGCAACCGGCCGCGGCCATCCTGTTCGTCAGGGACCCGAGGGCGAGCGCTCTCCCTTCGCGCGGGCAGATCCGGCTTCTGTTCGATCTGACCCCGGCACAGGCGGCCATGGCCCGCGAGATCCTGGAAGGCGACGGCATCCAGGCCGCCGCCCTGCGCCTCGGGATTTCCCGGGCGACCGCGCGCACCCATCTGCTCGAAGTGTTTCACAAGACCGGCACCAATCGCCAAGCCGAGTTGGTCCGCGTGATCCTGCAGCACAGCCTTCCGGAGCACCGCGCGTCCTGACGGGGCGCAGCGGGCCAGGGACCGCCTGAAAAGCGGCCTCCTCTCCACCAAACGACTGATGCGCAGAGTCTCATTTCCGCTTACCCGTTGAGCGAAAAGGAACCACCTCGCGCGAACCAGACAGACATGCAGAAATTGGGCATGCAGAAATTGGGAATGGCGCCGGCCTTGGCCGGCGGTTTCATGTTCGGCGCCTTGATCGGATTGGCCCCGGTCGCTTACGGGCAAACCGCCGGGGCCGCTTCCTCTTCGGCGAGCACGGCAGGCGAGGTCGCACATTTGCAGGAAGCGGGAAAACTGTTTCCCGATCGCGGGCACAGCGTGCAGACGCCTCCGCCGGTCATTCCGCAGCTCGAACGCGACGCCGATCCGAGCGGGTTTCTCGCCACCTATCAGCCGGGCGGTCCAACGCAAACGGCGGGCAATCCGTTCTTTCAGAACCTCGGCACCAACGGGCGGACCTGCCTCACCTGCCATCAGCCGGCGGACGGATGGGGGATCAGCGCGCAAGACGTGCAGGCCCGATTCGCCGCGAGCGCAGGTCAGGACCCGCTGTTCCGGCTGGTCGACGGCGCGACCTGCCCGAGCGACGACGTGTCGACCCCGGCGGCGCAGCGGAAGGCCTATGCCTTGCTGCTGGCAAAGGGGCTGATCCGCATCGGCCTGCCATTTCCCGAGAACCCCGAATTCAGCATCGTCGCGGTCAACGACCCCTATGGCTGCAACACCAATCCCGTTACCGGTCTGACCAGCCCGACGAGCGGCTTCGTCTCGGTGTACCGGCGCCCGCTGCCGGCGACCAATCTGGGCTTCTTGAGCGGCATCATGTGGGACGGACGCGAGCCGAGCCTGGCAAGCCAGGCGGCCGATGCGACCCTCGGCCACGCTCAGGCGAGCCAGTCGCCGACGCCGGCTCAGCAGCAGCAGATCGTCGCTTTCGAGAGCGGCCTCTTCACCGCACAGATCTTCGACAACGGGGCGAAAGAGCTGAATGCCGCCAAGGCGTCGGGCGGGCCGGCCGCGCTCGCCGGGACGCTGACGAGCTTCTATCCGGGCATCAACGACCCGTTCGGCGGAGACCCGACGGGGGCGCCGTTCACGTCGAACATCTTCACGCTTTACGGCAATTGGGGCGCTCTCCCCGGCGCCGGCCCCACAAATGCCGCGCGTCAGGCGATCGCCCGCGGCCAGCAGGTCTTCAATCAGACCCCGATCACCATCACCGGGGTGCAGGGCATCAACGATGTGCTCGGGACGCCGAGCGTCTCCGGCTTCTGCGCGACCTGTCACGACACGCCGAACGTCGGCAATCATTCTCTGCCGGCCCCGCTCGACATCGGGATCGCCAATGCCGGGACAAACAGCCCGCCGGCCCTCGACATCTCGGGACTGCCGGTGTTCACGATCCAGTGCAACTCGGGCCCCCTGGCCGGACAGGTCTTCCAGGTCACCGATCCCGGGCGCGCGACGATCACCGGAAAGTGCGCCGATATCGGCAAGCTCAAGGGACCGATCCTGCGCGGCCTGGCGGCGCGCGCCCCCTATTTTCACAACGGCTCGGCCGCCAGTTTGCAGGACGTCGTCGAATTCTACGATCAACGCTTTAACATCGGACTCAGCAAGCAGCAGAAATCGGATCTGGTCGCGTTCCTGAACGCGCTTTAACCGGGGCCGCTGACCCCGGCTTCGGCGAAGGTCGCCATCCCGGCATGACAGGCCACGGCCGCCTTCAACAGGGCAAAGGCGAGGGTGGCGCCCGAGCCTTCGCCGAGGCGCATGCCGAGATCGAGAAGCGGCCGCCGGCCGATCCGCTCGAGCAACAAGCGATGGCCGGGCTCGGGCGACAGATGGCCGGCGAGGCAATGGTCGAGCGCGTGCGGGTCGGCGGCGAACAGCACCGCGGCGGCGGCGGTCGCGGCAAAGCCGTCGAGCACGACCGGCACGCGCCCGAGCCGCGCCGCCAGTACCGCGCCCGCAATCGCGGCGAGTTCAAGGCCGCCCAGGCGCTGCAACAGCGCGAACGGGTCGCGGGCTTCGCCCTTGTGGCGCGCAACGGCGGCGACGACGACCCGGCGCTTGCCGTCGAGCGCGGCGCCGGCGACCCCGGTGCCGGGCCCGGTCCAGTCCTCCGCCGTTCCGCCGAACAGGGCGAGGCAGAGCGCCGCCGCGACGGTCGTGTTGCCGATCCCCATCTCGCCGACGGCGAGAGCGTCGATGCCGGGCTCGACCGCCATCATGCCGTAGGCCATCGCCTTGGCGCATTCCTCCTCGCTCATCGCCGGTTCGTCGACGATGTCGCCGGTCGGAGTTTCGAGGTTCATCTCGTAGACCCTGAGATCGGCGTCGACGATTCGGCAGAGCTGGTTGACCGCGGCGCCGCCGGCGATGAAGTTCTGCACCATCTGCGCCGTCACCGCGGCGGGATAGGCCGAGACGCCGCGCCGGGCGACGCCGTGATTGCCGGCGAAGACCACCGTGCGCGGATGGTCGAGCCGCGGCGGGTGGCGCCCCTGCCAGGAGGCAAGCCACCCCGCCACCTCTTCGAGGCGGCCGAGCGCCCCCGCCGGCTTGGTCAACTGCCGCTCGCGCAACGCCGCGGCGGTGCCGGCTTCGAGGTCGGGGCCGGGCAGATGCGCGAGGAGCGCCCGGATCTCGTCGAGAGTGGCGGCGGGTTCTGGCATGAACCTTCTCCGGAAAATGCCCCTCACCCTCCCGCACCTTGCGGCGCGGGTCCCTCCCTCTCCCCGCTGATCCCCGGGTCAAGCCCGGGGAGGGAGAGGGCCGGGGTGAGGGGCGGCGAGCGACGGCTGTTCTATGCCGTATGCCGGCCCAAGCGCAAAACCGCCATATCGGCTATCCTCGCCGCTGATGGCCGCTCCCGAAACCGCTCCGCCCAACGATCGGCGCGCTGGGCCGGGCCTTTTTGCCGGGTTTGCGATCGCTGCGGCGTTCCTGACGCGCGTACCGCTCGCCGCCGCCGACACGGTCGGGCGGCCGCTCGCCGCCGGGGCCTGGGCCTTTTCGCTGGTCGGCGCCGGCATCGGCGCCATCGCCGCGTTCGCCTTTGCGGCGGCGCAATTCCTGCGGCTCGGCGACTGGCCGGCGGCATTGATCGCGGTGCTGGCGAGCGCCCTCTTGACCGGGGCATTGCACGAGGACGGGCTCGCCGACGCCGCGGACGGGCTTCTCGGCGGGAGCGACCGCGCGGCGCGGCTC
>DATFCQ010000140.1:0-16637 GCA_035252905.1 Allostellaceae bacterium
CGCCCGGCGATGCCGGCACGAAATAACCGGAGCCCGGCCGCGCCGCGATGTAACCCTCGGCGGCGAGCTGCTCGAATACGGCGACGACGGTGCTGCGGGCGAGCCCCAACTCGCGCGCCAGCGCCCGCGTCGACGGCAGCCGCGCCCCCGGCGCAATCCGCCTCTCGACCACGGCAAGGCGCAGCGCGCCGACAAGCTGACGGGTCAGCGGCATCGCGGCGGCGCGGTCGAGCCGCATCGTCCACAGCATCGCTCCGGCCGTCTGCCGCTCCGGCATCGCTGTCGTCGCCCTTTCCGATTCCGGCGCAAGCCGGCTTCTCGCTGCCCTCAATCAAGCCTCAGGCATAGATCTTGGCAAGCTGGCGCTCCGCCCATTGGGCGACGTTTTCCGGAGTCATGCCTTGGACCGCCCGGGCATACATGTCGGTGACGACGTAGCGGCTGACCGCCTCGGCGGCGGCGCGGCCGGACGGGCCGGCATAACCGGCGTAACGCGTCGCCAATTGCGCTGCGGTGCGGAACGGCTGCACGGCCGGGTCCTTGTGCCACACCGGGTCGTTTTCCCAGATCCGGGTCGGCCCGTCGGAATAGCCCTGCTGCGAGGCAAACCATGCGGCGTAGACCTGCGGCGACCCGACCCAGCGCAGCAGATCCGCGGCTGCCTTGCGGTTCTGAGAATAGCCCATGACCATGTCGGTGAACGGCGCCGGGAAGGCGAAGCGGCCGGCCGGCCCCTTGGGCAATGGCGCGTGAAAGATGTCCTGCCACAAGGGCTTGCCCTTTTCGGTCAGATAGGCCTGGGGCTTGTGTTTGGCCGCGAGGTAGATCGAGGCGCCGTTGTTGGTCGAGCTGATCGCGCCCATCAGAAAGGCGCGGTTGTTTTCGCTGTCGTCCCAGGCATAGCCGGCGGGAGTATAGCAATCCTTCCACAAGCCGACCGCGAACTTGATCGACTCGACCGTCTCCTTGCTGTTGATCGCGACGGTCTTGCCGTCGGCTTCGACTTCCTTGCCGCCCCACGACCACAGATAGGGATACCAGAAGGCCGGCGCGTCGCCGAAGGTGTGGCCGAGGGTCTGGCCGAACGGGTGGCCTTTCGCCTTCAGCGCCTTGCCGGCGGCGCGGTACTCCTCCCAGGTCTGCGGGAAATTGTGTGCATCGACGCCGATCTCGGCAAACCAGGATGTCCGGTTGGTCAACAAGGCGCCAACGATCGTCCACGGCACCCCGAGCCACTCTCCGCCGGTTGTCGCGGCGATCTTGGCCAGCGGGTAATAACCGTCCCCCTCCTTGCCGATCGCCTCGCATGCGGCCGCGACGTCGCCGACATGGCCGGCATAGAGCTGCGGCCGGTTGTTGACCGCAAGGATGATGTCCGGCCCGGCGCTCGCCCGGATCGCCGCGGCCGTGCGGGGTTCGAGGTCGTTGCCGTTGACGATCTCGATGTCGAGAGCGACGCCGAGCGCCTTCTGCGCCTGCGGCACGATCGTTTCGAGCAGGACGCGGTCGGACGCAGGGACAAAGTCGAAGCTGCGCAGCCACCGCAGCTTTGTCCCCTGGGCAAAGGCCGGCGCCCGCCCCTGGGCAAAGACCGCGGCGAGCCCGCCCGTGCCCGCAATCCGCAATATCCTGCGCCGGTCGATCCGTCCGATCTTTGCCTCCCACGCGCCGGACAGTCAGGCGGTCGCCGCCCGGGTCACGAAGAAATCACGAATAGATCTTGGCCAATTCGCTCTGTGCCCCTTTGGCGGCGTCCGCGGCGGACATGCCCTGGACCGCCTTGGCGTACATGTCGGTGACGATGTATTTGCTGACCGCCTCGGCCGCCGGCCGGCCGGACGGTCCGGCATAGCCGGCAAACCGGCCGCTGCGCGCCGAGGTCCGGAAGGGCAGCATGACCGGGTCCTTGTGCCACAGGGGGTCATTTTCCCAGATCGTCGTCGGCCCGACCGCAAAGCCCTGCTGCGAGGTGAACCATTCGCGATAGACCGGCTCGGAGCCGAGCCAGGCGAGCAGTTCCTTGGCCGCCTTCTGGTTCTTCGAATACCCCATGACCATGTTCGCAAACGGCACGTGATAGCTGAACTGGCCGGCCGCGCCCTTCGGCAGCGGAGCGTGGAAAATGTCGTCCTTGAGCGGCGTCCCCTTCTCGGTCAGATAGGATTCCGGCTTGCTTTTGGCCAGCAGGTAGATCGAGGCGCCGTTGTTGGTCGAGCTGCACGTATTCGACAGGAAGGCGCGGTTGTTGCTGGCGTCGTCCCAGGCGAGGCCGCCCGGGTCATAGCAGTCCTTCCAGGCGCCGACCGCGAATGTGATCGACTCGATCGTTTCCTTGCTGTTGATCGCGACGGTCTTGCCGTCGGCTTCGACCTCTTTGCCGCCCCACGACCACAGATAGGGATACCAGAAGGCCGGCGCGTCGCCGAAGGTGTGGCCGAGGGTCTGGCCGAACGGACGTTCCGCGGCTTTCAATTTTTTGCCGGCGGCGCGGTATTCCTCCCAGGTCTTCGGGAAATTCTCGGGTCCGTAGCCGATCTCCCGCCACCAGGATTTGCGATTGGTCAACAGGGTGCCGATGATCTGCCACGGGACGGCGATCCATTTCTTGCCGTCGTAGGCGATGGCCCGGGAGGTCTCGTAATAGCCGCCCTGGGCCTTGCCGATCGCCTCGGCCACCGCGCTGACGTCGGCGACGCTGCCGGCATAGAGCTGGGCCCAGTTGTTGACCGCCATGATGATGTCGGGTCCGGTCGCCGATTGGATCGCCGAGGTGATGCGCGCCTGGATGCCGTTGCCGTCGATCGTCTCGACGACGAATTTGAAGCCGAGCGCCTTTTCGCATTCCGCGGCGATCTTGCCGCGCAACAGCACGTCGGAGGCCGGCACGAACTCGACCGGCTTCAGCCAGTGCAGGGTCGTCCCCTGGGCGAAGGCCGGCGCCCGTCCCGCCGCCACAGCCCCGGCGAGGGCGCCGGCGCCGGAGAGCTGCAGAAATCTGCGTCGATCGATGCGCGTCATGTCGCCCCCTCCCCTGCGACGATCAGATCGCCATTTCGGAAATCGTGTCGAAAAAGTGCAATCGCTCCGGGTTCAGCGCGAGGCGCAGCCGGTCGCGCACGGTGACGCGCACCCGCGGGTCGACCGCGGCGACCATCGTGTTGCGGCCGGCCGTCACGTCGAGCAGGATCTCCGAACCGAGCTTTTCGATGACCTCGACCGTCGCGCCAAAGCTGAATTCCGGCGGGTCGTCGGCGGTCGCGACCCACAGGTCTTCCGGCCGGATGCCGAGCGTCACTTCTTTTCCGGTGTGGCGGCGCAGCCGGGCGGCGCTGTCCTCGGGGATGCGGATCCGCAGCCCTTCCTCCTCGACCCACAGGGCGCCGTTCTCCTCGACAACGCCGGCCCTGGCGAAATTCATCGCCGGCGAGCCGAGAAAGCCGGCGACAAACAGGTTGGCAGGCTGGTTGTAGAGTTCGAGCGGCTCGCCGACCTGCTGGACCACCCCGTCCTTCATGACGACGACGCGGTCGCCCAGGGTCATCGCCTCGACCTGGTCGTGGGTCACGTACATCGCCGTGGTGCCGAGCCGGTCGTGCAGTTTTTTCAATTCGACCCGCATCTGCACGCGCAGTTTGGCGTCGAGATTGGAGAGCGGCTCGTCGAACAGAAAGACCTGCGGATGGCGCACGATCGCGCGGCCCAATGCGACGCGCTGGCGCTGCCCGCCCGACAACTGCCGCGGCTTGCGCTGCAGGTAATTCTCGATGCCGAGGATCTCGGCCGCCTGCTGCACGCGCTCCTGGATCTCGCGGCGGTCGAACTTCCGCATCCTGAGGCCGAACGCCATGTTGTCGTAGACGCTCATATGCGGATAGAGCGCGTAATTCTGGAACACCATCGCGATGTCGCGGTCCATCGGCGGCAGATCGTTGATCAGCCGATCGTCGATCAACACGCGCCCCGAGGTGATCGATTCAAGCCCGGCCACCATCCGCAGCGTCGTCGTCTTGCCGCAGCCCGAGGGCCCGACGAGGACGACGAATTCCTTGTCGCGGATGTCGAGGTTGACGTCGCGGACGGCGTGGACCTCGTCGAATTTCTTGTTCAGATTGCGGATGACGACCTGAGCCATGACGTTCTCGCGGACAAAGAGGAAGGAATGCGGCGTATCATCCCTTGACCGAGCCGGTGATGCCGGCGACGTAATGTTCGACAAAGAAGGAATAGACGATCGCGACCGGGATCGAACCCAATAATGCCCCCGCCATCAACTCGCCCCAGTAGAACACGTCGCCGCGCACCAGTTCGGAGGTCACGCCGACCGGGACTGTCTTCTGCTCGGGTGAGGACAGAAACACGAGAGCATAGAGAAATTCGTTCCATGACAACGTAAAGGCAAAGATCCCTGCCGACAGGATGCCCGGTATCGCAATCGGGAAGATGATGTAGAGCATCGCCTTCCAGCGCGTCGCCCCGTCGATGCGGGCGCATTCCTCAAGCTCCTTCGGGATCGCCTTGAAATACCCCATCATCAGCCAGGTGCAGAACGGGATCAGAAAGGTCGGGTAGGTCAGGATCAGAGCCCACGGGGTGTCGCCGAGTTTGAAATTGCGGATGATGTCCGCGAGCGGAATGAACAACAACGTCTGCGGCACCAGATAGGTGATAAAGATCGCCGTGCCCAAGAGCCCGGCATAGGGAAATTTGAGCCGCGACAAGGCATAGCCGGCAAGCAGCCCGCAGAACAGCGAGATGATCGTCGCCGCCGTGGCGATCATCATCGTGTTGAGGAGCCAGCGGGCGAACAAGGTCGTGGTCAGCAGATCCTCGACATGGGCGAGGGTCGGATGCAACGTCCAGAACGGGGTATAGTTGGGCGCATTCCACGGCCGGTACAATTCATTGTCGGGCCGGAACGTGGTCACCACCATCCAATAGAACGGAAACAGCAACAGCACGATGAACCCGCTCAGCGGGGTGTAAAAGAACACCCAGCGCCGCCATTTCGCGCCCTCGATCATGACTAATGGACCTCGACCCGCCGGATGTAGAAGAGCTGAAAGATGACGACGAGCAATAGGACCGGAAAGATGGCCAAGGAGATCGCCGCACCCTGGCTCAACAGCCCGGTGCCGACGCCAACCTGATAGGCGTAGGTGGCAAAGAGTTGGGTGGCGTTGGCCGGCCCGCCGCCGGTCAGGACATAGACGAGCTGGAAATCGGCGAAGGTCTGGATCACCGAGAACAGCACGATGACCAATGTCACCGGCAATAACAGCGGCCAGGTCACGTGGATGAAGCGCTGCAACGGGCGGGCGCCGTCGATCGCCGCCGCCTCGTGCAATTCGGGGCTGATTGTCTGCAACCCGGCCAACAGGCTGATCGCGTAAAACGGCACGCCGCGCCAGACATTGACGATGATGACCGAAACCAATGCCAGGTTCGGATTGCCGAGCCAGTTAATCCGGCTGTTGATGATGCCGAGGTGAAACAGGATCCAGTTCAGCACGCTGAAGGTGGGATCGAACATCCACTTCCAGGCAAAGGTCGACAACACGGTCGGGATGATGAACGGCAGCAGGATGAAGGCGCGGGTGAAGGCCTTGCCGCGGAAATTCCGGTTGAGCAGCAGGGCGAGCCACAATCCGAGCGCCAGTTTGAACACCGTTGCCGCCGCCGTGTAGACGCAGGTGTTCCACACTGCGGTGCGGAAGATGTCGTCATGCCAGAGCTGCTGGAAATTGCGCAGGCCGACGAATTTGCCGGGAACGCCGACGGTCGTGTCGGTGACTGCCAGCATGACGCCCTTGACAAACGGATAGGCGATGAAAAGGCCGAGCAGGATCACCGTCGGCAACAATAAGGTGAGGGCGAGCCAGCGCTCGTCTTCCAGGAGGCGGCCGATCGGGCCGAGCCGGACGGCCCGGCCGCGATAGGCGCGCCGCGAGGCGGTGGAGATCAGCGACATCAGACCCTCTTTCCGGCCGCCTCGGCCCGCCGCGGCGCGTTCACGCGTAGATGCCTTTGAGTTCGCCTTCCGCCCATTTGACGGCGTCTTCGGGCGACAGGCTACCCTGCACGGCTTTGGCGTACATGTCGATGATGATGTATTTGGTCTGGACTTCGGCCGCCGCCCTGTCGGGCGGTCCGGCATAGCCCGGCAATCGCCCGGCGAGCGGCAGATCGCGGAACGGCAATACCACCGGGTCCTTCTGCCAGACCGGGTTGTCCGCCCAGTATTTTGTCGGCCCGTCGGTATAGCCCTGCTGCGAGGCGAACCACTGCTCGAAGATCGGCTTGCTGTGCACCCAGCGCAGAAACTTTCTGGCCGCGTCCTGGTTCTTGGAATACTCCATCACGAGGTCGGTGAACGGGCCGGGCAATGTGTACTGGCCGCCGGGACCGCCGGGCAGCCTCGTATGGAAGATGTCCTTCCACAGCGGCGCCCCCTTCTCGGTCAGATAGGTTTCAGGCTTTTTCTTGGCTTCGAGATAGATCGAGGCGCCGTTGTTGGTCGAGCTGACGGTTCCCGACAGAAAGGCGCGATTGTTGCTTGAATCATCCCAGGCGAGGCCGCCGGGATCGTAGCAGTCCTTCCACAGATCGATCGCGTATTTGACCGAGTCGAGCGTCGCCTTATTGTTGAGCGCGACGGTCTTGCCGTCGGACTCGACCTCCTTGCCGCCCCACGACCACAGATAAGGATACCAGAACAGCGGCGCGTCGCCGAAGGTGTGGCCGAGCGTCTGGCCGAACGGGCGGCCGGCGGCTTTCAATTTTTTGCCGGCGGCGTGATATTCCTCCCAGGTCTTCGGAAAGTTCTGCTCGGTGATGCCGATCTCGGCAAACCAGGATTTGCGGTTGGTCAACAGACCGCCGCCGAGCGACCACGGCACGCCGAGCCATTTGCCGTCCTGGGTCGCTACGGCCCGCGACACGTCGTAATAGCCGCCCTCTTCCTTGCCGATCGCCTCGGCGACGTCGCTGACGTCGGCGACGCTCTTGGCGTAAAGCTGCGGCCAGTTGTTGACGACCATGACGATATCGGGGCCGGCGCCCGAGGACACCGCCGAGGTGATCCGCGCCTGGATGTCGTTGGCATTGACGAACTCGATGGCGAGCTTCAGGCCGAGCGCCTTTTCGCATTCCGGGGCGATCTGCTCGCGCAATAATTTGTCGGAGGCGGGGACGTAATCGGACCAGCGCAGCCAGTGCAAGGTCGTCCCCTGGGCAAAGGCCGGCGCCCGCCCGCCGGCCAGGATCGCGGCAAGCGCTCCCGTCCCGGAAACCTGCAAAAACCTGCGCCGGCCGATCCGCTTCATGTTCTTTCCCCTCGCTGGGCGCGGGCTCCCGCGCCCGTGGATGTTTAAAGGCAACCGGAGCACCGCACAAGAACCCGCGCGGATTTAAACAGGATTCCGTCAGTCGGCGCACATGCCCTTCCGCAGCCCCTCACCCCAGCCCTCTCCCCGCGCGGGGAGAGGGAAGGACCCGCACCCCCCGGGTCCGCGCGAAGCGCGGCCCGAGGACAGGCTCCGGCGCGGGAGGGTGAGGGGCTGCGGCTCCCCGTTCAGATCACCCACTCGGCGCGCAGGGCGGCGATCTCGTTTTCGGTGTAGCTGAGGCTTTCGAGGATTGACTCGGTGTGCTCGCCGAGGCGCGGCGCCGGGCGGCGGTAGGTGCCGGGGGTCAGGGACAGTT
Organism: Allostellaceae bacterium; assembly: GCA_035252905.1. Lineage (GTDB taxonomy): Bacteria > Pseudomonadota > Alphaproteobacteria > ATCC43930 > CGMCC-115725 > AP-15. Next base: position 7,702 of record DATFCQ010000140.1, read on the forward strand.
CGATCGGGGTCGGCGCCAAAGGCACGGTCTCGGCGAGGCCGGGATAGGTCTGCTCTTCGAGCAGATGGGCGGCGCGGATATGCGGATCGTCGAGCGCCCGTTGCGGCGCATAGACCTCGCCGGCGACGATCTGCGCCTGTTCCAGTTCGGCGAGGGCCTCGGCCGAACGGCGCAGGGCGCACCATTCGGCCATCCGCGCCGAGATGATCGCGCCGTGATCGGCGCGCGACTGGTCGGTGGCAAAGCGCGGGTCCTGGAGCCAATGCTCCTCGCCGAGCATGCGCGCCCAGCGGCGGAACATCGGCTGGCCGATCACGGTGGCGACGATCCAGCCGTCCTTGGTGCGGAAGTAATCGGCGGGCGCCGAATTGAAACCGCGGTTCTGGATCGCGGTGCGGTCGACCCGGGTCAGCGCCTGCTCGATCAGAGCCGCATTGGCGAAGGCGATCGCTGTGCGCAGCAACGCCCCCTCGACCTTCTGGCCCTCGCCGCTCTTATGGCGCTCGAACAATGCCGCCATCGTGCCGAAAGCCGACAGGCAGGCGGTGCCGAAATCGACCCACGGCACCTTGCTGACGATCGGCTGCTCCGGCGTGCCGGACAGATAGACGGCGCCGCACATCGCCTGGCCGATGCCGTCGAAGCCGTGCTTCTCTGACAATGGCCCGCCGGCGCCGAAGCCGGTCACCGTGGTCAGGATGATGTCGGGCTTGACCCGGCGCAGGCTGTCGAGATCGAGGGCGAGCGCGCGCAATACCGCGGGCGGCAGGTTGGCGACGACGACGTCGGCGGTGGCGACCAGCCGCCGCACGATCTCGCGCCCCTTCTCCGCGGCGGGATCGAGGGTCATGCCCAATTTGTTGCGGTTCATCGCGAGAAACATCGCCCCGCCTGCTTCAGGTCCGGCGCCGACCGGGATGAAGTGGCGGTCCTCGCCGCCCCCGATGCGCTCGATGCGGATGACCTCGGCGCCGAGATCGGCAAGGAGCGCGGCGCAGAACGGTCCCGCGATGTAGCGTCCGAAATCGAGGACGCGAATGCCTTCGAGTACGCCTGTCACCGCTCGCCTCCGTATCCTGCCGTCCTGCCCAGTATCGGGGACGGAGCGGACGGCGCAAGGCCCGGCGATACGCGAGGCTGGCGGGCGCCGCGCGCGCGGGTTACGCTCTCTCCGCAGAACCCCGACGAGGATGCGATGGCCAGGCTTCCCCCGATCACCCGCAAGGACCAGGTGCCCGACAAGGACCACGCAACCTTCGACGCGATCGTCGCCAGCCGCGGTGCCGTGCAGGGGCCGTTCACGATGTTCCTGCATTGCCCCGAACTGGCCGGCCGCGTCGCCCATCTCGGCGCCTATGTGCGCTTCGAGGGCGGGCTCGACATGCGCGTGCGCGTGATCGCCGCAATGACGGTGGCGCGCGAGTTCGACGCCGTCTACGTCTGGGGCGCGCAGACCGGCGGCGCCCGCCGCCTCGGCGTACCGGAGGCGACGATCGCGGCGATCCGCGACAAGGCCGAAAACCTGCGCGCTCTGCTGCGCCAGGACGCCGAGATCATCGCCTTCACCCGCGCCTTATTGCGCCGGCACCGCATCGACGAGGACGCCGCAAAGACGATGATCGAGCGGTTCGGCCGCGACGGCTTTATCGAATTGACCGGCGCCATCGGCTATTACGCATTGCTGGCGATGACGGTCAATGCCTGCGAATTGGAAGCCGCCCCCGGCGCCGAGCAATTGCAAACCTGATCGGGTCTCCCCGAGCCCCTATAAGACCAAGACGGGGAACATGCAGAGAGGGAACAACAGATGTCATCCGTTCACCAGCGCTACGCCGTCGGCGGGGTGCTCCTGCCGCGGCCGTTCAAGATCCGCCGCCTCGGCCATTTCGGCTTCAATGTAACGAGGATCGCCGAGGGTCGCCAATTCTACGGCGATCTCTTGGGCTTCAAGCTGTCCGACACGCTCGACTTCTCGGCGATGCCGTGGTTCCCGAAAGACGCCGATCTCGGCGACAGCCGCGGCTATTTCATGCGCTACGGGACCGACCACCACGCCTTCGTCCTGTTCCCGCAAAAGGTCATGGCGCACCGCGCCGACCGCAAATTCGCGCCCGAGGTCACGATCAACCAGATCACCTGGCAGTGCGGCAGCCTGAAGGAAATCGTCGACGCCCACGATTATTTTGCGGCGCATCAAATCCGCATCCAGCGGGTCGGGCGCGACATGCCGGGCAGCAACTGGCACGTCTATGTCTACGATCCCGACGGCCACACCAACGAACTGTATTACGGCATCGAACAGATCGGCTGGAACGGGGCAAGCAAGCCGCGGGAGTTGTATTACCGCGGTTTCCGCGAGAAGCCGTCATTGCCGCAGATGTCGGAGATGGCCGAGGTCGCCGAGGCGGAAGAGAAGGGCATCGAAATCTTCTCGGGCCACCGCCCGGGCAACGGCCTGTCCGCGACCTATGACGTTGAGGGCGTGTTGTTGCCGCGGCCATTCAAGATCACCAAGATCGGGCCGCTCGGCCTGTTCGTCGACGACGTCGAGCGCGCCGAGGCGTTCTACACCGAGCATCTCGGCTTTGTCGTCAGCGAGGAAAGCGTCTATCAGGGCGCCCGCTGCCGCTTTCTGCGCTGCGGCGCCGAGCACCACAGCCTCGGCCTGTTCCCGAAGGAATTGCGGGCGACGCTCGGCCTGTCCCAGCACACCACCTGCATGTCGTTCGGGGTGGAATTGGGCAGCTACGAGCAGTTGCGCGAGGCGGTCGCCTTTCTGAAGGCAGAGGGCGTCGAGTTTGTCGACGCGATCCCGCCCGAGCTCTATCCCGGCATCGATTACGCGGCCTTCGCCCGCGACCCGGACGGTCACCTGATCCAGCTCTACTACTACATGGAGCAGGTCGGCTGGGACGGACGGGTGCGGCCGGCGGCGGCGCGGCGCCGGGTCGCGCGCGACTGGCCCGAGACCCTGGAGCCACTTTCAGACACCTATATGGACCAGGTGTTCCAAGGTCCGCTCGGCTGAAGACCGCTAGCCTTTGCAGGCGCACCGCTACCCAAGAAAATGGTGCAGCGTTCACCCTCACCCGCCTTGCCCCGCTCATGCGGGGCGCGGCACCCTCTCCCGCATTGCGGGAGAGGGGGGACCAGCCCGAAGGGCTGGTGGGTGAGGGGTATCGACCTCGGAGTGCACCGGATCAACCAGGCATGAGAGCGCACGCATGAGGCCGTTCCGCTTTGGCGTCAACGTCGGGCCCTCGCATTCGCGAGCCGAATGGGCGGAGAAGGCCCGCAAGCTTGAAGAGCTCGGCTATGACACACTGACCGTGCCCGATCACCTTGCCGACGTCTTTGCGCCGATACCGGCGCTCGTCAGCGCTGCCGAGGCGACGACGACGCTCCGGGTCGGCACCAACGTGCTCAATAACGACTTCCGCCATCCGGTTCTGGTGGCGCGCGAGGCTGCGACCGTCGATCTGCTGACAGGGGGGCGGCTCCAGCTCGGCTTGGGCGCCGGGTATATGAAATCCGAATATGACCAGGCGGGACTGATCTTTGACACCGGAGGCGTCAGGGTCGAGCGGTTGGCCGATAAATGCCTGGTCCCTATGCCTCCCATCGCTCACAAACAACGGGAAGCGCCGTGACGCCCGAAGCCTATCTCGATCGCGTGCGCGCCCTATTGCCGGCGCTGCGCGAGCGCGCCCCTGATGCCGAACGATTGCGCCGGCTGCCCGAGGAAACCTTTGCCGACTTCCAGCAGGCGGGGCTGTTCCGCGCCTTGCAGCCGAAGCGCTATGGCGGCTACGAACTCGATCCCGGAACCTTCTACCAGGCGGTCATCGAGGTCGGCGCCGCATGCGGGTCGAGCGCCTGGATCCTCGGGGTCGTCGGGGTTCACAACTGGCATCTGGCGATCTTTCCGCCGCAGGCGCAGGAGGACGTCTGGGGCGAGGACAGCAGCGTCCAGCTCTCGACCTCATTGGCGCCGACCGGCACGGTCGAGCGGGTCGCCGGCGGCTTTCGCTTGCACGGCCGCTGGTCGTTTTCCAGCGGGTGCGACTTCTGCCATTGGGCCGCGCTCGGCGGCCTCGTGCCGTCGGCCGCGGGCCGGGCGGAGGCGCGCGTCTTTCTCGTGCCGCGCCGCGACTACGTGATCGACGACAACTGGCAGGTGATGGGGCTCTGCGCCACCGGCAGCAAGGACCTCGTCGTCGCCGACGCCTTTGTGCCGGAGTACCGGACCCACTCCTACGAGGATGCGTTCCATCTGCGCCACCCCGGCACGGCGGTCAACGAGGCGCCGCTCTATCGGCTGCCGTTCGGATTGACCTTTCCGAACGCCATTACGGCGCCCGCCATCGGCGTCGCGCTCGGGGCGCTCAATGATTTTCGCGAGCAGGCGACGCGCCGGGTCAATCTGCGCGACCAGTCGCGCGTCGTCGAGGATCCGTTCGTCCAGTACCGGCTGGCCGAAGCGGCGGCCGAAATCGGCGCGGCACGCGACCGCCTCATCGGCAATTTTGCCGAGATGATGCGCCGCGTCCGCGCCGGCGCCGAGATCCCGCTCTCCGACCGCGCCCGCTACCGCTGGGACGCCGGCAAGGCGATCGAATGGAGCGTGCGCGCGGTCGACCGCCTGTTCGAGGCGAGCGGCGGCCGCGGCATCTTTCTCGACAACCCGCTCCAGCGCGCCTGGCGCGACGTGCATGCGATGCGGGCGCATGCCGGCAACAATCCCGAGCGCGCCGCCTTTGTCTTCGGCCGCTCCGAATTCGGCCTGCCGCCGCAGGACATCCGTTTCTAGAAAGGGGAGGGAATGCCGTGAAGACGAGCCAAGACCGCATTCTGACCACCCATGTCGGCAGCCTGCCGCGCCCGCCCGAACTGCGTGCGCTTCTCGTGCAGAAGGACCGGGGGGAACCCTATGACGAGGAGGCGCTCGCCCGCCTGACGCGCGAGGCGGTCTTCGACATCGTGCGTCGCCAGGCCGCGGTCGGCATCGACGTCGTCGACGACGGCGAGATGTCGAAGCCGGGCTATTCGACCTATATCGCCGACCGCCTCAGCGGCTTTGCCGGTCACGTCCCGTCGAGGCCGCGGCTCGACACCAGGGACCACCCGAACTTTGTCGCCGCCTATGAGCGCATGACCGGCACCAATGTCGCACGGCGCGCCGCCTGCGTCGGTCCGATCGCGGTGCGCGACCGCGAGCCCCTGGCCCAGGACATCGCCAATCTCTCGGCGGCGATCGCCGGGGTCGCGGTGACCGAGGCGTTCATGACCGCGGCCTCGCCCGGGCTCGTGCCGGTGTTTCAGACCAATTCCCATTATCCGACGCACGAAGCCTATGTCGAGGCCGTCGCCGCCGCGATGCAACAGGAATACGAGGCGATTGTCGAGGCCGGGTTCGTGTTGCAGCTCGACGCCCCGGATCTGGCGATGGCCCACCACACCAGTTTTCAGGATCTGTCCGAGGCGGATTTCCTGAAGCGCGCCGCCTTTCACGTCGAGGTCTTGAACCACGCCCTGCGCAACGTGCCGGCCGAGCGCTGCCGCATCCATATCTGCTGGGGCAATTACGAGGGGCCGCACGATCACGACATTGCGTTCCGCAAGGTCGCCCCGATCCTGGTGCGGGCAAAGCCGACGGCGCTCGTCGTCGAGGCGGCCAACCCGCGGCACGCGCATGAATGGGCGGTGTGGCAGGAGATCAAACTGCCCGACGACAAGATCCTCGTGCCCGGGGTCATCGACACCTCGACCAATTACGTCGAGCATCCCGAACTGGTCGCCGAGCGCATCTGCCGCTTTGCTGACCTCCTCGGCCGCGAGCGCGTGATCGCCGGCACCGATTGCGGTTTCGGCACCTTCGCCGGCTATGGCAAGCTCGACCCCGACATCTCGTTCAAGAAGCTCGCCGCGCTCGCCGAGGGCGCGGCGATCGCGTCAACGCGGCTGTGGGGGCGCGCCTGAGGGCCTGTTTCAGCAAGCCTCGTACGCCGCATTTCACGACAATCCGCAAGCCGCCTGTTCCGCCTGTTTTTGCAGGTGAAAAACAGGCGATGCTACCCCATCGGTCGATGCTCTTGCGGGAAGCCCCGGCGATCCGATGACGCTCATTGCAGCTTGCGAAAATATAACACAATCAATGCTGATTTGTCAATAAGAAATTGTCTTCCTGGCACAATCGAGCACCCGTTCTGAGCGGAACAGGCATCCCAGAGGCGCGGGGGCGACGAGTAGTCATTTGAAAGTTCTATATCTGAGATTTGTACACTCCCTAGAGGGCAGTGAGCACCAGCATTGCAGCCCTGGCGACGGCTCAAACAGCTGTTGGATCCGACGCCGTTTGCCGAGATGCCGGACCAGGCGGTCTTCCCGGCAAGAGGATGCGGTCAACTCGGCCAGTCGATCTGGGCGTCTGCCCGGCGCAACAGCTCCGGCAGGTAATGGCGCGCGATCTGCGAATGCTGCACGATCGCGCTTTCGACCCGGTAGCGCCGTACCAGCGCCGCCGCCAAGCCGGGGTCGAGGGCGGCAAGGCGGCCGGCAAGACGTTGCCCCACTGCGCGCGAGAACGGACCGGTCTGGTTCTCGATAAAGACGATGCGCAATGCTCCCGACCGCTCGGGCTCGCGCGCCAGCCGCTCGCCGAGCCAGCGGTCGATCGCCTCAAGCCCGCGCAGCGGGTCGCCGGTCGCAGGATCCCGGCCGTAAAGCCCGTCGAAGACGAAGAACTCGTCGGGCGCCCGGCCGGCTTCCGCGATCATGTCGACCGCCGGCATGCCGCCCCCCGAATGGGCCGCGAGAACGAGCCGATCGAGCATCGGGGCTTCGACCCTGCCGCTCGCCCGCCCGAACACATCGAGACCATAATCGACGAGCCGATCCAAACCGCCCGCGAGCAAGGCCGGAAAATCATAATAATAATGGCGGAACCAGTGGCCGCGCGGCAGCAGCGCCAAGGTCGGCCGCGGGCGCTGCGCCAGATCGAGGCCGCTCCTCGCGACCTTTTCCGCGAGCGGCATTGCCCGGCCCTCCCGCGAATGGCCGTGGACAAAAACGACGACGTCGACCGCCGCGGCGGCGAGCGGGATTTCGTTCCAGCGCAGGAACAGGTCGGGCTGCGTGCCGGCATGCGCCCGCAATAGCGGCGTATCGGCGAGATAGGCCTGTCCCGCGCGGACGACGTCGCCCGCGCGGACGAGCGGCAGGTCCGGCGCGGTCGGCATCAGAGGCGCCGCGCGGCGCCGGCCTTGTTCAGCAGCTCTTCCAGGACCTCGTAAGGCTGCGCGCCGACGACGCCGTAACGGCCGGCGACAAAGGTCGGGACACCAGTGATGCCGTAGTCGCGCGACAGCGCCCAATCGGCGTCGACCGCCTCCTTGCAGCGGCGCTCGGCGAGGACGGCACGCGCCTGTTCGGCCGGCAGCCCGACCGAACGCGCGATCTCGATCAGCACTTCGGGATCGCCGATGTTGCGGGCATCGACAAAATAGGCGCGGTAGAGCGCGTCGTGGATCGCCGCGCCGCCGGGCTCGCCCTCGGCCCATTTGCCGAGTTCCTGCGCCAATCGGCTGTTGTAGGTGTGGGTGCGGCGGCCGTAAGGCAGGCCCTCGGCATCCATCAGCGCCTTCATGCGCATATACGTGGCCTCGGGATCGCGGCCGCTTCCGGCATAAAGCTCGGCAAGCGAACGGCCTTCGGACGGCGTTTCCGGGTGCAACGGAAAATGCACCAGAACCGTATCGACGGCAAAGTTCTGCTTCAGTTTTTCAACACGCACGGTGCTGAGATAACACCAGGGTCAGACGTAGTCGGTGAAGATCATCAGCCGGGTGTTTTCACTCATAAATTCCTCCAATTCCGCAGTTTTCTCCGTTTTCAAACGCCTGGGCGAGGTCGATCGACTGCAGCGTCGCCATCATTGCCGCTGCCGAGCGCAGTCGGAGGCGCCACGCCAACGACACTCTACCCGGCTTTGCCGTCCGTGTCTCGCCGGGCGGCTCCAAGACATTCGTGCTGATCTTCGGAGCCGATCGTACCGGCGGACGAAGCTCGGCCGCTGACCGCATCCGCCCGCTGGCGAGCTCGTCCTCCATGTGTGCGGAGCGATCGCGCATTTCGAGCGGCGACTCATCGCCAAGCGCATCCGAGACGGTCTCGCCGCGGCTGCCACTAAACTCCGTCCAATTCGAAAACCGTCATTTTTCTCGTTCGGAATCGAGGTTCCAAAAAAACATCTCACCGCAAAGGAACGCGAAGGATGCACAAAGGGCGCGATGGCATGGCGGACAACTGATGCTCTGAAGCTTGGCGTCCTTTGCGAGACCTTTGCGTCCTTTGCGGTAAAATGTTCCATTGCTTCACTCCGAAAACTGCGCCTCTCAAACTGGACAGAGTTTAATACCAACCTGCAAATCAGGTCGGCATCGGATGCTCGACCCTCTACGAGGCTCTCGCCCAGTGCCGCGTCTGATCAGCCGCGATCACGCTGGCTTTACGGTAAGCGCCAGGTTGATGTGCTCCTTATCGTAGATTTCCGCATAGATGCTGCCGGACGCCCTTTATGCGTTAGTTATGCTAATCTAGTTGTCGCAAAAATTCTGTAATAGCACATAAGTGTCCGCTTGACAGCTCGGAATATGTATTTATAATTGGTTTAAATATGAAGGCCAGGAGGTGGCTGAGTCCGCCTGTTTTTTAATGCAGAGTTCGTCGAATCCTACGTCTGATCGAAAATTGGCGGATATACCTCTCGGGGCGGCGGACTCGGGTCCCGAGTCCGGCACGGTTGCCGAGTCGTTGAGCGAAATCCGCGAAATCCTGCACGAGCTTGAAGAGAGCACGCCGGCAACGGAGAGCGTCCCGGCGGCGGACGCGCCCCGCGGGGCCGAGCCGGATGCCGCGGCGGGCGGCGCGGCCGCGGT
>DATFCQ010000141.1:0-6816 GCA_035252905.1 Allostellaceae bacterium
CATCAAGATCGCGCTGCCGACCATCTTTCCGTACCGGGCCGGGTTTGCCGCTCTCATCGGCCGTGTCGCCAAGCTGCCGCCGTAGCGCACGGGGCGGCAGGCCCCCGGACGAACCCCTCGGCGCAACCGCAAACCCCGCTCCGCGCGTCGGCGACGCCACGGATCTCTATGTCTTGATGCTGCTGTTCGGCGGTGAACCGAAATGGCTTTGCCTACTCTGGTGAATTATTCAGGTTAGTATAAGGACAACGCCTGCTGCAAAGAGGAAGCATGAGGGAGGCATTGGGTCTACCTTTGAAAGATTGATTTTTCAACGTGAATTAAAAATCTTTGACAATCCGCTAAGGCTGAGAACCTGTTTGCATGAGGAAAGTGGCGGAATGCGCTTCGCTTTTCCGCCCTACGCTGTTTCCGACAAACGTGGAACGTAGGGCGGAACAGCATAGCGTATTCCGCCGACTTCGCAGCACGGCGACTCAAACAGGCCCTTACAAGACTTATACAGCAGCGGCCTCCAAATCCGGAGAGGACGAATGCACGGCCATTTTTTTGCCGCAGATCAGAACAAAACAGGGACCTTTGCGGTCAGGAGATCGGGAGCGGGGCGGGCCGGAGCGGCCGCGCGCGAGAAGCGCGGATTCAACCCGGGAGCATGCTATGCTGCGTCTGACCGAACAGGAGGCAGCGATGGACAGGACGATATTCGAGGCGGAACTGCAGGCGGAGGGTTATCGCGAAACGGCGCTGCGCGAGATGCCGGCGAACCAGGCCAACCCCGAGCATGACCATCCGTTCGACGCGCGTCTGTTGATCCTCGGCGGCGAGATGACGATCGCCTGCGGGGGCGAGGAGCGCACCTATCGCGCCGGCGATACCTTCACGATGGCGGCCGGGCGCCGTCATGCCGAGCGCGCCGGGCCTGCGGGAGTGCAGTATCTGGCCGGACGCCGCCACCCGGCCGCCTGACGGCCCGGCTTGCCGGCCTGCGGCGCCGGATGCGATAACCGGGCGGGGTGGGCCTCGAAACGGGAGGACAGCGAATGAGCGAGACGCGAGGGATCTCGGTTCTGGCCGTCTGCGGCAGTTTGCGCAGCGGCTCCTTCAACCGCATGGCGCTCAACGCCGCGATCGAATTGAAGCCGCCTTCGATGACCGTCGAGATCGCCGACATCTCCGCGATCCCGCTTTACAACGAGGATGTCCGGGTGAAGGGCTTCCCCGCTCCGGTCGAGACATTGCGGCGGCAGATCGCCGCCGCCGACGCGCTGTTGTTCGTCACGCCGGAATACAATTATTCGGTGCCCGGTGTCCTCAAGAACGCGATCGACTGGGCCTCGCGGCCGCCCGACCAGCCCTTTGCCGGCAAGCCGGTGGCGATAATGGGCGCCTCGGCCGGCATGGGCGGCACGGTGCGGGCACAGTACGATTTGCGGCGCAGCTGCGTCTTTCTCGACATGCACCCGCTCAACAAGCCCGAGATCTTTATCGGCGCCGCCCAGACCAAGTTCGACGCCGACGGCCGCCTGACCGACGAGACCGCGCGCGGCCTCATTCGCGATCTGATGGCGGCGCTTGAACGCTGGACGCGGCAAATCGGCCGCCGGTCCTGAGCGGGCGGCAGGGGAGGGACGGGATGAACCTCGATTTCACCGGCAAGGTGGCGCTCGTCACCGGTGCCGGCAACGGCATCGGGCGGGCGACAGCGCTCGCTTTTGCCAATAGCGGCGCCAGGCTCGTCATCGTCGACCGCGACAGCGCGGGCGGCGAGGCGACCGCCGGAATCGTCCGGCAGCAGGGGGGCGAGGCCCGCTTTGTCGCCGCCGACGTCACCCGCTCCGCCGAGGTCGCGGGCTATGTCAAGGCGGCGCTCGACGCCTACGGCACGATCGACTGCTTTTTCAACAATGCCGGCATCGAAGGCAAATGGGCGCCGACCGCCGAATATGACGAGGCCGAGTTCGATGCGGTTCTGACCGTCAACGTCAAGGGCGTGTTCCTCGGGTTGCGGCACGTCCTGCCGGTCATGCTGGCCCGCAAAGCGGGGGCGATCGTCAATACCGCCTCGGTCGCGGGGCTCGTTGCGACGCCGGGGATGCCGGCCTATGTCGCCTCGAAACACGCGGTCATCGGCCTGACCAAGACGGCGGCCGGCGAGGTCGCCCGCCACGGCGTGCGCGTCAACGCGGTCTGCCCGGGTCCGGTCGACACGCGCATGATCCATTCGCTCGAAGCGCAACTGAACCCCGCCGACCCGGCGAGCGTCGGGCGGCGCTACCAGATGGCGATCCCGACCGGCCGCTACACGAGGCCGGAAGAGATCGCCAATACCGTATTGTTCCTGTGCTCCGATCTCGCCGCCAACATCACCGGCGCGCAGTATGTCGTCGACGGCGGGCGCACCGCAGTCGGCGGCGCGGTGACGACGATGCTCGAAGGCTGAGCGGCTTCACCCCCTCCCAAACCCTCCCCCATCAAGGGGGAGGGTTTATTCTCGACCATGCTGCCGCCACGGCGCATCGCGCCCGTGACAGGGGCGTTTGGTTGGCCTAGAGTCCGGCATCCCGCCATACGGGATTGGGGGACAGGCGATGAGCACCGCACGGACCTTGGCGATCGACATCGGCGGTACCGGGATCAAGACAGCCCTGCTCGACACGGCCGGGCAGATGGTCAGCAAACGGCAGCGCGTCCCGACCCCGTCGCCGCCGGTCTCGCCCCAGGCATTGATCGAGGCGATCGACAAGGCGGTTGCCGAACTCGGCGCGTTCGATCGGGTCTCGGTCGGCTTTCCCGGCTATGTGCGCGACGGGCGGATCGTCACCGCTCCCCATCTTGGCACCGAGGCCCTGGCCGGCTTTGACCTGCAGGGAGAGCTGGCGCGGCACTGGGGCAAGCCGGTCCGCGTTCTCAACGACGCCGACGTGCAGGGCTACGGCGCGATCCGCGGCCATGGGATCGAGATGGTCCTGACATTGGGGACCGGCGCCGGTACCGCACTGTTCCGCGACGGCGAATTACTGCCGCATCTCGAACTCGCCCACCACCCGATTCGCGGCCGGAAGACCTATGACGAATATGTCGGCAAACTCGCCCGCGACAAAAAAGGCAAGAAGGCGTGGAACAAGCGGGTCGCGCGGGTCATCGACGTGTTGCGCGAGGTCGTCCGCTTCGATCATCTCTACATCGGCGGCGGCAACGCCTCGGATCTCACCTTTCCGCTGCCGCACGACGTGACGGTCGTGCCGAATACCGACGGATTGACCGGCGGGATCCGGCTGTGGGAACGGATCCCTCACCCCGTGGAGCCGGCACCGCTCGAAGCGCCGCCCGCGGCGACGCCGCGGGACGGGCATGGCGGGGAGACGATGGACGAAGCGGCCTCGCCCCCGCCGTGAGGCGTGGGGCGGCAACGGGGCTTGCCTTCTGCTGCGCCGTCCTGGTCGCGGCCTGCGCGCACCGCCCTCCGTCCCCGCCGCCCGAGCGCCTTGACTCACACATCCCGCCGTTCGCCCGGGTTCCCTATGCGCCGTTTTCGCGTTCGGCGGCGGTGGCGATCGCGCTGCGCGAATGGCGCGCCTTCGGCCAGCCGGTCGAACGGCCGGACGTGCCGGAAACCGAGGACAAGGAGCGCGAACAGGGGCTGTGGCAGCGGATCGGCGAATACTGGTGGCTCGGCCTCGACCGCCGCTGGTTCGAGCAGCGCTGGACCGGCATCCACGACGAGCACGGCAACGTCTTCCCGGCGAGCGTCGACGGCCATTACGCCTGGTCTGCCGCCTTTATCGATTACGTGATGCGGATGGCCGGCGCCACCGACCATTTCCCCTATGCGCCGGACCACGCCGACTACATCAACGCCGCGCGCCGCCATGCGATGGGCGAGGAGCCCGGTCTCGCGATTACCGCCTACCCTCTGCAGAGCTATGCGCCGCAGCCGGGCGACCTGATCTGCGCCTGGCGCGGGGCGCATCCGGTCACTTATGGCGAATTGCCGACGCCGGCGCCGTTTCCCGGACATTGCGATATCGTCGTCGGCCGGCAGCCCGGGGCGTTGCAGGTGATCGGCGGCAACGTCCAGGATGCCGTGTCGATGAAGATCGTCGCGACGACGCCGCAGGGAACCATGGCCGGTCCCGACGGCAGGGCGGTCGACGACCAGATGCACTGGTTTGTCGTGCTGCAGGTCCAGTATCAGGACAATACCCTGCCGCCGCCGGGAGGCCTCTCGGCGCCGGTCGCTTCGTCGGGGATTTTCAACCGCGCGGTGGGTTGACCTCGCGACCGCGGCCGCCGGCGGACATCAGCGCCGCCAGGGAGGGCTGATCGGCGAGCGCGCGCCGGTAATGGTCGTGCGCCGCGGCGACGATCTCGCCGTCGCGGCGGAGCAGGGCGTCGCCCAGTTCGAGGATGCGCAGGTTTGGCCAGGCGCGCGGGCGCACCGCGACGATCGCGGAGAACGCCTCGGCCGCCGGCCGGCCGGGCCGCGCCTGGACCGCCAGCAGCGCCGCCGCCGCGGTCGAGCGCGATATGCCGGCATGGCAGTGGACCAGGAGATGCGCGCCCGCCGTCGTCGACAGGCCGGCAAGGTCGCGGCCGAAGACCAGAAGGCGCTCGACATCCTCGCGCTGCGGCAACACCCAGCCGGGAGCCGGATCGATAATGTCGTGAAACCGCAACTCCAGCCGCCGATGCGGCTCATAGAGGCGGAACGCTTCGGGTTCGGGCCGATCCGGATCGAGGATCGACAGGACATGGGTGACCCCGCCGGCGCGATGGCCGGCGAGTTCGTCGAGCCCGCAGATCGTCAATCGGAACGGCAGTAATACATCCTCGCTCACGCGACCTCCCCTGGTCAGGTTGGGCGGCAGCCGATGCGGGTCTGGAGCCGCGCTTCGATCGCATCCCAGATCATCGGCGCGATGTCGACGCCGTCGAGTCTTGCGATCTCCTGGATGCCGGTAGGCGAGGTCACGTTGATCTCGGTGAGCCAGCCGCCGATCACGTCGATGCCGACAAAGACCAGTCCCTGCGCGCGCAGGCTCGGGCCGATCGCGGTGCAGATCTCATGCTCGCGCTTGGAGAGTTCGGTCCTCACCGGGCGGCCGCCGACATGCAGATTGGCGCGCGCCTCGCCTTCCGCCGGCACCCGCAGGACCGCACCCTTGGCCTCGCCTTCGACCAGGATGATGCGCTTGTCGCCCTCGCGGATCTCCGGCAGGTAGCACTGTACCATGACCGGCTCGCGCTGGATCGCCTCGTACATTTCGAGGAGCGCGGTCAGGTTCTCGTCGCCCGGACGCAATCGGAACACCCCGGCGCCGCCGTTGCCGAACAGCGGCTTCACGACGATGTCGCCGTGCTCGCGCCAGAAGGCGCGGATGTCGTCCCGGCTGCGCGTCAACAAGGTCGGCGGCATCAATTCGCGAAAGCGCAGCACGAACAGCTTTTCCGGCGCATTGCGCACCGCGGCCGGGTTGTTGACGACGAGCGGCCCGTCTTCGGGCAGCAGTTCCAGCAGATGCGTCGCGGTGATGTAGGCCATGTCGAAGGGCGGATCCTGGCGCATCAGGATCACATCGAGACCGGCGAGGTCGAGCTCCTCGGACGGGCCGAAGCGGTGGTGATTGCCGTGCTGCCGGATCACGGTGAGCGGCCGGCCGCGGGCATAGAGCCGTCCCTCGCGCCAGGTCAGCGCGTCGGGCAGGTAATGGAACAGCGCATGGCCGCGCCGCTGCGCTTCGAGCGCCAATGCGAAGGTCGAATCCGCGTCGATGTTGATCGTGTCGATCGGATCCATCTGGATCGCGACGGCGAGACCCATGCCGACCTCCCGGTTCTTTGCGGCTGATATAGCGCCGCTCGCAGCCGCAGCGCTATAGCGGCGGAATGCGCTCCGCTGCGCTGCGCTTTTCCGCCCTACCCAGCCCTCGTAGGGCGGAATAGCGCAGCGTATTCCGCCGATGCCGAGACACCACGACCCAAAAGACTCTCACTGCAGGCGCGATTTCAATTGCTGCAACAGCGCCGCGGCCTGGTAGCGGGCGGCGCCGTCGGGGGTGCGGGCGACAAACGCCTCGAAGGAGGCGATCGCCGACCGCAGATTGCCGAGCTGCGCCGCGATCGCGCCGGCCTCGTACAAGAGCGCCGGGAGATCGGGAGCCAGGAGCTGCATCATCTCGACGACCGCGAGCGCCCGCTCGCTCTGCCCCGTCTGCAGCAGCCGCGCCTTGATGTTGTTTTGCAAGCGCAGCAGGATGTCGCGGTCGGAGACCGGGGCGTAGTGTTCGGGCAGGAGTTCCTGTTCCTGGCCGCTCAGCGCCTTCAACAGGTCGCGCAATTCGACGGCGCCGCAGCTGCGGCCGCCGTGGAACGGGTCGAGGATCAGCCGCTCGGCGCCGTCGGCGAGGCGAACGAGGAAATGCCCGGGAAAGGCGAGCCCGACCATGTCCCAGCCCTGGGCGCGGGCGGCGTGGATGTAGAGGATGCCGAGCACCACCGGCAGGCCTTTGCGGCGGTCTACGACCCGCATCAGATTGGCGTTCTGCAGATCGTCGTAGGTCAGTTCGTCGCCGGAATAGCCGTATTTCAACAGGATGATCTCGTTCAACGCGCGGGCGAGAAGGCGCAGATGATCGCGGTAATGGCCAAGATCGACCCGCGCCCGCTCGACCGAAGCCAGTGCCAATGCCGCCTCGGCGATCGGCAGGACGGGCTCTTGCGAGGCCCCGAGTTCGCGCAGGAAACGGGCGCGGCTTTCGGCGTCGTAATTCTTTGGCGGGGCGATCGTCATCTCCGAAACGTCACAGCTTCTGCACC
>DATFCQ010000142.1:0-4879 GCA_035252905.1 Allostellaceae bacterium
CGCATCCTCAGGCCCGCTCGCCGCTGCGGCCGAACAGACCCTGCGGCCGCCATTGCACGATCAACAGAAAGACCGCGAAGATCGCGGCGTTCTGCAATTGCAGCGGCAGGACCAGGGTGGCGAGCTGCTGCACCAGACCGATCGTCATGCCGCCCCAGAAGGCGCCCAGGATGCTGCCCATCCCGCCGAGCACGACCCCGGCATACATGATGATGACAAAGTCGAAGCCGACATAGGGCTGGAACGGGTAATACATCGCCACCAGCCCGCCGGCGATCGCGGTGATGCCGGTGCCGATGCCAAAGGCGACGCCGTGCGCGTGGTCGACGTCGATGCCCATATAGGTCGCCGCCTCGGGATTGTCGGCCGCGGCGCGCAAGGACTTGCCGAGCCGGGTGCGGGCGATCAGCCAATAGAGCCCGGCGCCGATCACGATCGAGACGAGGCAGGCGATGCCGCGCGCCTTGTTGACGAAGAGGACGGCCGAAGCGGTGCCGGCGAGCGGGATCTGCCAGGCGCTCCACGACAGGGCGGTGTGTACGGTCTGCGGGGTCGAGCCGAAGGCGATCAGGGCGCCGTTTTCGAGGATCAGGGCGATGCCCAGGGTCAGGACCAGTTGAGCCTGGCCGACATCCTCGCTGATCGCGGCGCGGGTTCCGGTCACGCGGGCAAGCAACAGCCGGTGCAAAACCCAGCCGCCGACAAACAGAGCCGGACCGGCGAGGAGGGCGGCGGCGATCGGCGCCGCCGCCGGGCCGAGGACGGCGAGACTGCCGAGCCCGCTGACGACGTAGAGGGCAAAATACATGCCCAGCATCATGAAGTCGCCCTGGGCGAAATTGATCACCCGCATCACGCCGAAAATCAGCCCGAGCCCGACGCACATCAGCCCGTAGATCGCCCCGACCAGCAGCCCGGCGACCAGCGCCTGCAGGAAGTTTTCAAGAAAGACGGCGGTCATCGGCGTTGCCGGCGGCGGGTGCCGCACGCGGATGCAGGGCGGATTTTGACAAGCCTTTTCATGGTGTCATCCTCGCTACAGGCAGAGAGCGGGGCAAGTCCCCGCATTGCCGGTTCTCTTCGGCCGCTCCCCGGATACGGCAAAAGAGACAAAAGGCCGCATCTTCGGGCGGGGTGGACCTGCGGCTCCGGGCGCGGGATACTGGCCGGCAACGCCGGGTCGCCGCGGGGGCAGGACATGACGGAACTGAGGATCGGCCAATTCGCGCTCGACGGCGTGACGATCGGCGAGGGACCGCCGCTGTTGTTTCTGCACGGCGGCGATTACGTCGCGCAGAACCGACCCTTTCTCGAACGCCTCGGACGGCGCCGGCGGGTCATCGCGCCGCGTCATCCGGGGTTCGGTCCCTCGCCGCGCCCCGACGGGTTCCGCACGATCCACGATCTCGCCTATCTCTATCTCGATCTGCTCGATCAGCAGGATCTGCGCGAGGTCGTGCTCGTCGGCTCGTCCTTTGGCGGCTGGATCGCGCTTGAACTCGCGATCCGCTCGCATGCGCGGCTCGGCCGGCTGGTTCTGATCGACTCTCTCGGGGTCAAGTTCGGCGGCCGCGAGGAGCGCGACATCACCGACATCTATGCCCTTCCCGAAGCGGAATTGCGGCGCCGGACCTTTTTCGATCCCGCTCCCGTCGTGCCCGATTATACAAAACTCGACGACGACGCGGCCGCGGCCGTCGTAAACGACCGCCAGGCGACGGCATTCTACGGCTGGCGCCCCTATATGCACGATCCCGGCCTGTTGCAGTGGCTGCACCGGGTGCGCGTGCCGAGCCTTGTTCTATGGGGCGACCATGACGGCATCGTCGTCCCCGATTACGGCCGCAGGCTCGCCGCCGCCCTGCCCGAGGCGCGTTTCGAAGTGATTGCCGATGCCGGCCATTATCCGCAGATCGAGCGGCCCGACGCCGTCGCCGCCGCGATCGATCGCTTTATCGGCGGCTGAGAACCGGGGAACAGCGATGAAAGTCTGGCACTTCAGCGAGATGGCCTATCACCCGGCATGGGACAGGCTCGGCGAGTCGTACCGCGTCATCGTGCCGAGCCGGCTCTACGATCCGAAGATCGGCGCCGATCTCTACCACCGCTATCTCGACGAATGGGCGCTGTGCGACGCGCTCGGCATCAACATCATGGTCAACGAACACCACGCGACGGCGACCTGCAGCGACGCGGTGTGCACGATCCCGCTGGCGATCCTGGCGCGCGAGACCAAACAGGTCCGGCTGTTGGCGCTCGGCATGCCGCTCGGCAACCGCACCGATCCCATCCGCATCGCCGAGGAATACGCGATGATCGACGTGATCTCGCGCGGGCGGGTCGAGATGGGCTTTGTCAAGGGCGTCCCTTACGAGATCGCCCCGGCCAATTCGAGCCCGACCGATCTGACGGAGCGCTTCTGGGAGGCGCACGACCTGATCCTGAAGGCCTTGACGACGCAGGACGGCCCGTTCAACTGGGAGGGCCGGTATTTCCATTACCGCCAGGTCAATGTCTGGCCGCGGCCCTATCAGCAGCCGCACCCGCCGATCTGGATGCCGGTCGGCAGCCCCGAGAGCGCCGCGATGGTCGCCGATAAGGGCTATGTCATCGCCATGCTGAACACCGGCTACCGGCGCACCCCCGGCATCCTCGACGCCTATCGCGGGCGGGCGGGCGAGAGGGGGCGCGAACCCGGCCCCGACCGCTTTGCCTATATGGCGATGATGGGGGTCGGCGATACGAAGGAAGAGGGCTACCGCCGCGCCGACCAGATTTGCGACTATGTCCGCACCTCCGGCATCGTCGCCCCTCAGTTCACCAACCCGCCGGGCTTTGCCGCGTTCGCGGCCAATGTCGCGGCCCTGAAGGCGGGCGCCTCCGGCCGCCCGGCGCGCATCCAGACCCGCGACGGCCGCCCGTTCGCGCCGCGCACCGCGACAATCGAGGAATTCATCGACGCCGGCCTCGCCTTTGCCGGCACCCCCGACATGGTGTTCCGCCAGATCAAAGACTTTCACGATTATGTCGGCGGCTTTTCGCACCTCTTAATCATGGGGCAGGGCGGCCACATCAGCCACCAGGACACCGTCGCCAACCTGACCCTGTTCAGCCGCGAGGTGCTGCCGCGGCTGGCCGAATTGTCGCCGGCGGCGGAGAGGGCGGAAGCTGTGACGGCATGACGTGACGGTCCGGCTGTAGCGAAACTGCCCGAACTAAGCAAGATTTCGTGGGCGCATACACAAAAGCCCTCTCCGCCTTTTAGGGGGGAGAGGGAGGGGACCCATCGCATCAGCGATGGGGAGGGTGAGGTGGGCGCCGGCGGCGCGGCCTTCCCCCACCCCGGCCCTCTCCGCCCCCCAATGGTCCAAGGGGGGCGGAGAGCGAGCATCGCCAGATTGAGCAGCATGCCCTCGTCCGGTGTACGATCGATGGCAATCGGAAGGCTTGACAGGCGCCGCAAGAACTCGGCCGTCGCGGCTTGATCGAGGCGCTGTCGACGCTCGCCTGCAATCAGCGCGTTGCGTACCTCGAACCACCACAGAGCGGGAACCACGCCGTCGCCGGTGTCGAGCCGTTCCAAGGCCGCATCGGCGACCGGACTCTGTTCGTCGGGAAAAGCCCAAGCAAGGGCGATCGAGGCGTCGAGCGCGAACGGCATCAGTGCTTGCGGCCTTCCTCGATCAATTCGCGGATCTCCGCTACCGAGAGCTTCGGCATGCCGCGGCGAAACGCCTTGATTCCTTCGATCGCTGCGCGAATATCGGCGCGGCGGCGTTCGGCTTCCGGCACCAAACGCGCAATCACCCGGCCGTGGCGCGTGATGACGATTGTCTCGCCGGGCTCGACCGCATCGAGCAATCGAGGAAACTGGGTTTCGACTTCCGACGCGTTGATCTCATGCATACGTGCCCCACGATCTTTTCGGCCTGTCTGTGAGGTATATAGTGACGGGTCAGTTCGCTGGACGATTCAAAGCACCGCGACTTAAGCGTAGTCACACCAGCTCCAGCCGCAATTGCCGCCCGAGCAGTGCGGCTGCGCGCTGCAAGGTTTCGATCGTCACATTACCCTTGTCGGGGTCGAGGATGCGGTCGATCTGGGCGCGGCTTGTCTGCATCAGCTCGGCCAGGCGCTTTTTCGTGATCCCCTGCTTTTTCATCTCCTCGGTCAATTGCCAGGCGATCACCCGTTTGATCGCGGCCGCTGTCGCCTCTTCGCGAATGCCCTCTTCTTCGAGGAAATCGTCGAGCGTGGAGCCCCAATGCGGGTTCTCGGGCTTGGTTGTCATCAGGTCATGTCCCTCATGCGCCGGCGTGCGAGCGCGAGATCCTCGGGCGGCGTTGGCTGCGCCTTCTTGATAAACCCGTGCACGACACCGATCCGGTTCTCATGCACAAAGAACAGGATTCGCGCGATGCGCCGGCTCGGCAAATCGCTCCGCACTTTCCATAAGCCTTCTCCGAGAGAGCGGCATGCCGACCGGTCAGCCATATTGGACGAGAGCCAGATCCCGCCCGATCTTGCGCCTGTCTTCGACCGGCAGCGTCCTCAACCACTCCCGGATCGGCTCTCCGCCCTGCGCGGTACGATAGAAGAAAATGACAGGTATTGCTGAGGGCGCCAGCGCGGTGCCAAGCCGTGCATTATAAAAGATACTATGCGGTAAGCCAAAAACAAGCGCGGAGGAAAGTGGCGGAATGTGCTCCGCTTTTCCGCCCTACGCTCCACGCTCGTTGGGAACGTTGTAGGGCGGAAAAGCCTTTAGCCCCGGCGAAAGCCGGGGGCAGCGCATTCCGCCGACTTCGCGACTCAGTACGGGTAAGGATAGTAATAGGGGCGCCGCGGCGGAGGCGGCGGGGGCGTCGTCAGGGCGCCG
>DATFCQ010000143.1:0-12296 GCA_035252905.1 Allostellaceae bacterium
CCCGCCGATGCGGGCGGGACGCCCGCGGTCCAAACGGTCCAAATGACCTGGGACCTTATCATTTTCGACTGCGACGGCGTATTGGTCGACAGCGAGCCCCTGGTTAACCGCGCCCATGCCGAGACGCTCGCCGCCTGCGGCTATCAAATCGCCGTAGACGCGCTACTGGAGCGCTTCTGCGGCATCTCCGATGCGGATATGCTGGCGACGATCGCGCGCGAATGGGGCCGCCCCTTGCCGGCGGCCTACGCCGCGGATGTCGCGGCGCGGATCGCGCGCGATTATCGCGTCGCGCTGAAGCCGATCCCCGGCGTCGCCGAGGCGCTCGCCCGGCTGGCGTTTCCGGTCTGCGTCGCTTCGAGCAGCGTGCCGGCGCAGCTTCGCCTCGGCCTCGAAGTCGCGGGCCTCATCGGCCATTTCGATTCTCATCTGTTCAGCGCGGCGATGGTGGCGCGCGGCAAGCCGGCGCCGGACCTGTTTCTGTACGCGGCAGAGCGGATGGGTGCGGCGCCGCACCGCTGTCTTGTCGTCGAAGACAGCCCGGCCGGAATCGCCGCCGCCCGCGCCGCCGGAATGACCGCATTCGGCTTCTGCGGCGGCAGCCATTGCCGGCCGGGACATGGCGAGCGGCTGCTGGCGGGCGGTGCCGCCCGGGTGATCGCCGATATGCGGGACCTGCCGGCGGCGGTCGCGGAGACGGCGCCGGACGGCTGACCGGGTTATGGCGGTTGCGTCGCAGCCCGGCCCTCGGCACAATCCGGTGGGTCAACCAGCGGTCGATCACTATGCAGCGCTTGCCCTCCTCGGCGGCCGGAAGCCCTCACCCACCGGCCCTGCGGGCCGGTCCCCCCTCTCCCGCATTGCGGGAGAGGGTGCCGAACCCCGGCGAAAGCCGGGGGAGGCGGGTGAGGGGGCTTGCGCTATCAATCACCGGCGTGGTTTCGATCGCGCTGCTCGCCGGCTGCACCGACTACATCCCGGTCAAGGACGGGTTTGGCACCAGCGCCTTGCGGGAGGCCGGCAAGACCCCGCCGGAATATGCCGCGTTCAACAATTACGATCCTCGGGTGAACAGTCTGCTCGCCAATCAGATCTGCGCCACGCCCTATGTCCTGCTGGAGCAGAGGACGCATCCGGCCGAACCGGGAGAATTTGTGACCTGGCGGGGACCGTGCCAGCCTTATGTGATCACTCTTTACAACTTGCGCGAGCATCTGCTCCCGTCGCAGCCGCTTTTCGCTTGGCGGCAGCCGCCCGGATGAATCCGGCGGCTGTGGCGTTCTCTCGCAGATGAGCGGAATTGCGGACGCGCCGATGTCTCAATCGATCCTGGTGACGGGCGGGGCCGGCTATGTCGGCAGCCATGCCTGCAAGGCGCTGTCGCGCGCCGGGTATTGCCCGGTCGCCTTCGACAATCTGTCGCGCGGGCATCGCCGGGCGGTGCGCTGGGGCCCCTTTGTTGAAGGCGATATTGCCGATCGCGCCGGCCTCGTTGCGGCGATCGCGCAATACCGGGTGAGTGCGGTCATGCATTTCGCGGCGTTCGCCTATGTCGGCGAATCGGTCGCCGACCCGGCGCTCTATTACCGCAACAATCTCGTCGGCACCCTGACCCTGCTCGAAGCGATGCGCGAGACCGGGCTCGAGCGGATCGTCTTTTCCTCGACCTGCGCGACCTATGGCGTTCCCGACGCGGTTCCGATCCCGGAGGGCGCGCGGCAATTGCCGGTCAATCCTTACGGCGACAGCAAACTGGCGATCGAGCGGGCGCTCCATTGGTATCGGGCGCACGGCCTGCGCTCGGTCTCGTTGCGCTATTTCAACGCCGCGGGCGCCGACCGCGACGGCGAGATCGGCGAGAGGCACGAGCCCGAGACCCATCTGATCCCGCTGGTCCTTGAGGCGGCGCTGGGCCGGCGCCCCCATGTCGAAATCTACGGCACCGATTACCCGACGCCGGACGGCACCGCAATCCGCGACTACATCCATGTCGAGGACCTCGCCGCCGCGCATGTCGCCGCGCTCGAACACCTCGCCGCCGGGGGCGAGACTCTGGCGCTCAATCTCGGCACCGGAAGCGGCCATTCGGTGCGCGAGGTCATTGCCGCCGCCGAGCGGGTCAGCGGCCGGAGAGTGCCCTGGCGCGCCGCGCCGCGCCGGCCGGGCGACCCGCCCGCGCTCGTCGCCGATGCGCAATTGGCCGCGCTGCGGCTCGGCTGGCCGGCCCGCGCCTCCGATCTCGACACGATCATCGCTACCGCCCTCGCCTGGCATCTCGGCCAGTAATTTCACAATGAGACGGTGAGAAAGAACTAATGCGCGTCCCACGGGTCCGCGCTTTGCGCGGACCGAGGACAGGCTCCGGCGCGCAGAAACGATCCCTCACCGTCTCACTGCCTCGCTGGTGAAATACTGCTACGGCAGGAATGAAAGCCGCGGCCGCTCGTTATGCGAGCGCCGCCGGCATCGGATCGGCCGCCGCGGCGAAGAGGGGAGGGTCGGCGATGGCCACGCTCGAAATCGACGAGGTCGGCAGCGAGGTCGCCGCCCCGCTGAGGGCGCCGCCCCTGCCGGCGGCGCCGATCCGGGTCCACGGCAAATTCTTCTTTGCCGGTACGCAGAAGCACTTTGTCAAAGGCGTCACCTATGGGCCGTTCGCGCCGAACGAGGATGAGGACGGCGCGCAATGCCCTTCCCGTGCGGTCGTCGCCGGCGATTTCGCCGTGATGGCGGAGGCCGGCGTCAATACCGTGCGGGTCTTCACCCCGCCGCCCCTGTGGCTGCTGGACGCGGCAGAGCGCGCCGGCCTCAAAGTGCTCGTCGGCCTGCCCTGGGCGCAGCACGTGACCTTTCTCGACAGCCCGGAGATGGAAGCCCGCATCCACGATGCGGTCGCCGCGGGGGTGCGCGCCTGCGCGCGGCATCCGGCAATCTTTGCCTATCTCGTCGGCAACGAGATCCCGCCCGACATGGTCCGCTGGCACGGCGCCGAGCCGGTCCGCCGCTTTCTCAAAAGCCTTGTCGCGCGGGTCAAAAGCGAGCATCCCGGCGCGCTCGTCTCCTATGCGAATTTTCCGACCACCGAGTATCTGACCGTCGATTTCACCGATTTCGTCTGTTTCAACGTCTATCTGCACGACGCAGCGGCGTTCCGCTCCTATCTGGCACGACTGCACAATCTCGCCCCCGACCGCCCGCTGGTATTGACCGAGTTCGGCATCGATTCGTTTCGCGAGGGCGAAGAGCAGCAGAGCGCGATCCTGTCCTCTCACCTGTTCACCGCGTTTGCGGCGGGGGTCGCCGGCACCTTTGTCTTCGCCTGGACCGACGAATGGTTTACCGGCGGCCACAGGATCGAGGACTGGGCCTTTGGCCTCACCGACCGGGAGCGCCGTCCCAAACCGGCCCTTCTGAGCGTCGCCCGCCATTACACCGGGTCCTTGCCGCCGGCACTGCCGCATTACCCGCGGGTTTCCGTCGTGGTCTGCGCCTACAATGCCGAACGCACGCTCGACCAATGCCTCGCTTCGCTTGCGGTCCTCGATTACCCCGATTACGAGGTCATCCTGGTCAATGACGGCTCGCGCGACCGGACGCTCGCCATCGCCGAGCAATACCCGTTCTGCCGGATCATCAGCCAGCCCAACCAGGGGCTCAGCGTCGCCCGCAATGTCGGCGCCGCGGCCGCAACCGGCGAGATCATCGCCTATACCGACAGCGACTGCGTGGTCGATCCCGACTGGCTCAGCTATCTCGTCGCCAAGATGGAGGCCGGGGATCTCGTTGCCTGCGGCGGGCCGAACTTCCCGCCGCCGGAGGACAGCCTCGTCCCGGCGGCGGTCGCGGTCTCGCCCGGCGGCCCGACGCATGTATTATTGAGCGACGAGGTCGCCGAGCACATCGCCGGCTGCAACATGGCGTTCCGCCGCGACGTGTTGTTAAGCCTGGGCGGCTTCGACCCGATCTATCGCGCCGCCGGCGACGACGTCGACCTGTGCTGGCGCCTGCAGGATTCCGGCTACATGATCGGGTTCTCTCCGGCGGCGATCGTCTGGCATTTCCGCCGCAACACGGTCAAGGCCTATCTCAACCAGCAGCGCGGCTACGGCAAGGCCGAGGCTCTCGTCTATTCGCGGCACCCGCTGCGCTTCAACCTGTTCGGGCAGGCAAAGTGGCTCGGCCGCATCTATGGCGATCTGTCGACCGCTCTGCTGTTTTCGCGCCGGCCGGTGATCTACTCGGGCCCGTTCGGCCGCGGGCTGTTCCAGACCCTGTACGAGCCGCCTTCGTCATTGACCGCAGTGCTGCCGCTGACCTTTGAATGGAGTGCGGCGGCGCTCTTCCTGGCCGCGGGCGGGATCGCCGTCGGCGGCTGGTGGTGGCTGTTGACCGTGCCGGTCCTCGCCAGCTGGGCCTTGTGCGTCAACGGCGCGGCGCGGGCGCCGCTCGATGCGCGCTTCCGCGGGCTGAAGGCGCGGGCGCTCGTCGCCCTGTTGATCTACCTCGCGCCGCTGTTGCGCGGTTGGGAGCGGACCCGCTGGCGATTGCGCATGAGGCGCCGGCCGGAGCGCATCCGGCCGATCGCCGCCGATGAGACCGGCGGGCAGCGCGCCGGCATCGCCTGGCTGCGCCGCGCCTTTCATCTGTCCTATTGGAGCGAGAGCGGCGCCGAAAAGGAGGTGTTGCTCGGCGGGGTCATGGATTTCCTGAAGCCGCAAAAATATTTTGTCGTGCCCGACGACGGCTGGAGCAACTGGGACCTGAAGATCGCGCGGGGTCTGTGGAGCCGCGCCCGGCTCCTCGTCTGCGCCGAGAACCACGGCGGCGGGAAGCGGCTGCTGCGGGTGCGCTGCGCGATGCGGATGTCGGGGCTGGCGCGCGCGCTGCTGCGCCTCTACGCGGGCTCGGCAGCGGTCGCGCTGATCCTCGGCGCGCCCTGGGCGGCGGCGGCGATCGGCGCGCTCGGGATCGCCAACCTGATGGTCATCTCGTATCAATTGCTGGCGTTCGGCCGGATCATGCATTGCGTCGTCGAGACCGTCGCCAAAGGGGCAAGGCTGACGCCTCTGCCGCCTGCGGCGCCAGCGCCGGCGCCGCAGGCGGCCTGAGCGCCCTGTCGCCGTGGCGACAAAGCTTCTCTCCTATCTGAAGCCGTACCGCTGGCAGATCGTCTGGGCGCTCATTCAGATCCTGCTGACGGTCGGGTTCGAATTGCTGAAGCCGTGGCCGCTGCAGATCGTCATCGACCACGTGCTCGCGCACAAGCCTCTGCCGATCGCCGGCCTCGCAGCTCTGTCCGCGGGCCAGGTCCTGGTGCTCGCCTGCGTTGCGATTGTCCTCGTGCATCTCGGCGCCGGCGGGCTGACCCTGTTGCACAATTACACGACGATCCGCGTCGGGCAGGGCATGGTCAACGACCTGCGCGGCGCGCTCTACGCCCATCTGCAGCGTCTGTCGCTGGCGTTTCACAACCGCCAGCGGGTCGGCGACCTGCTGTATCGCATCACCGCCGACAGCTTTGCCGTACAGACGATGGTCATGAACGGCCTGTTGCCGATCCTGTCGGCGGTCATCCTGCTCGCCGGCATGCTGTTTGTGCTGTGGCCGCTCGATCCGCTGTTGACGGCGCTCGCCCTCAGCGTCGTGCCGGTCCTGTTCGCGCTGATCTCGGGCTTCAACCGCAAGATCGTCGCGGTCGCCGGCGACGTGCGTATAACCGAGAGCCGGGTCTACTCGCTGGTGCAGTGGGGGATGGCGGCGATCAAACTGGTCCAGGCGTTCACCAAGGAGGAGGAGGAGCATCGCCGCTTCATGGGGGCGAGCCGCGACAGTCTCCGGGCGACCTTGCGGCTCTACAACTGGCAGACGTTCTATTCGGGGGCGGTCAATCTGGTCATCGCCGGCGGCACTGCGCTCGTCGTCTATGCCGGCGCGCGCGCGGTGCTGTCGGGCCGATTGACGCTCGGCCAGTTGATCGTGTTCATCTCCTACCTCGCCCAGCTCTACGCCCCGATCAACCAGATCACGCAGAGCTGGGGCCTGATTGCCGGGGCGCGGGTCGGGGCGCGGCGGGTATTCGAGGTGCTCGACACCGAGGCCGATCTCGCCGACGGAACGGAGAATTTTCCGCCGCAGGGGGCGCGCGGAAACCTCGCCTGGCGGGGCGTCGTCTTCGGCTACGATCTCGGTGCGCCGGTGCTCTGCGGCATCGATCTCGCCGTCCCGGCCGGCGCCAAGGTCGCGATTGTCGGGCCGACCGGCGTCGGCAAATCGACCCTCCTGTCGCTGTTGCCGCGGTTTTTCGATCCGCTGGCGGGGCGGGTCGAGATCGACGGCGTCGATCTGCGCCGCTATCGGCTTGCTTCGCTGCGCCGCCAGATCGCGCTGGTCCTGCAGCCGCCGCTGATCTTTCCGCTGTCGGTGCGCGACAACATCGCCTATGGCCGGCCGGGCGCCGACGACGCGGCGATCGCGCAGGCGGCGCGGCTCGCCGCGATCGACGAGCGGATCCGCGCATTGCCGCAGGGCTACGACACGATCATCGGCGAAGCGGGCGTCGCCCTCTCCGAGGGGGAAAAGCAGCGCATCACGATCGCCCGCGCCCTGTTGCGCGATGCGCCGATCCTGATTCTCGACGAGCCGACCTCGGCGCTCGACGCCGAGACCGAGGCCCTGGTCATGAAAGGGATCGAGCGCCTCGCCGAAGGGCGCACGACCTTGATCATCGCCCACCGGCTGTCGACGGTGCGGCGCTGCGATCATATCGTCGTATTGAAGGACGGCGTCATCTGCGAACAGGGCAGCTTTGCCGAGCTGATCCGCCACGCCGGACTCTTCGCCGCGTATTGCCGCACGCAATCGGCCTTTCCGGGCGGCAAAGACCTCGCCGAAGCCTGAGCCTTCAGGACCGAATGGATCGGGGATGAAGGTTGCCAGCCCGCGGCCGAGCGGCTAGCTTGGCGCGCGAGCGGCGCTGCGCTCCGGGGGGATCGACGCGGCGACGCGGCGGGACATGAGGGGGACATGGTCGCCGAACCAGCGCACCGGGGAAAGGGGCCCTTTCCCGAGATCCGCATCGTCGCGATGGGCGGGGAGCGCCGGGCGCCCCTCGTCCTGACCCCGGCCGCGCAGATGGCGGCGGCGTCGGGCCTCATCTGCGGCGCCCTGGCATTGGGGTATCTCGCCATCAGTCAGGCCTCCGGCCTCCATCGCGTCGCCCAGCAGGAGAGGGCGGCGGTGCGGGCGGAGATCGCCAATACCGATCTGCAGGACGCGGTCGCGCGCCTGCAGGACAGATTGGCGAGAGCGGCGGGCGACCGCGCCGAGGCCGAAAGCCGGCTCTCCGCCATCGCCACCGAGGCCGGAGCCTTGCGCGGCCGGCTCGCCGCCGCCGAGACAAAAGTGCAGGCTTCCCGCGGCGCCGAGGCGCAGCAGCCCGGCGCTGCCGGGCCGTCGCCGTCGATCTCGGACCGCATCGCGCAATTGCGGGAGGCGCTCGCGCGCACCCGGCTCGAAGCGCATGCGCTCGCTGCCGAGAGCGCGACCCTGGCGGCGCGCCTCAACAAGACCAGGGCCGACCGCGCCGCCGAGAACACCCTGTCGCGCCGCTACGAAGCAAGCCTCGCCGAGGCCCGGCACGCCGCACGCCGGCCCGGCGGCCGGCGGTAGCGCCGCCCCGGCTTTGGCTGTTGTCGCTGTTTTTGCAGCCGTAAAAACAGCCAGAAGCCTAAGGGCCTGTTTGAGGGAGGACGATGGCGGAATGCGCTGCGCTTTTCCGCCCTACAACGTTCTTCGCAAGCCTGGAGCGTATGGCGGTGCGGCCGGGTTGAAATCCTCAAGATGACCTCCGCGACCCCGGCTGGTCAGGCTGGCGCGGCAGGCGACTCCCAGGGGCTGATGACAGGAACGCCACAATTCTCGAAATCGCCGGTGTCGCGGGTGGCAACGGCCAGACCGCGGGACTTGGCAATCGCCGCGATCAGGCCGTCAAAGCCTTCGAGGCGCCGGCCGATGCGTTCGCGAGCCACGACGATGTCGCCATAGGCATCCGCCGCGGCGGCATCAAAATCGAACAGGCGCCCGGAAAAGCCGCGAGCCATGAAATTGTCGAGCCTCATTTCGAGATCGCGACGGCGCCTCCCGAAAGGCAACCGCGCCAAGCCGTATCTGATCTCGGCGATAGTGATCGTGGTCGTTGCCAGCTCTGCGAAGACGCGATCTCGCAACCAGCCCAAGACAACAGGATTGGGGCTGGAGCGCATGACCTCCGAGATGACATTTGTATCGAGGATGATCATCGGTCGTCAAAGCGCGGCGGCGCCGAGGGCTGGACTGCAGGGTGCGGCTCAAGATCGATCCCGTGCTTGGGTCCGAACAGGGCGAGGGCAAGGTCAGCCAGTGTTTGCGGCCGGTCCCCGTCCAAGGCTTCGCGCAGAATAGAGCGCGCTTCCTCCTCCATCGAGCGCCCGTGCTCAGCGGCACGGATCCTGAGCCGCGTCTTCAAACCGTCTTCGAGATTCCTGATCGTGATGCTTGCCATCAGAAAAGCCCATAGATTGCACTGCAATCATATAGGGATAATGATGTCATCTATGTCAACCGCTCGCAAGGGGAGACCCGCCCGGCGGCATTGTAGTGGTCGAAGAATGGCGGAATGTGCTCGCGATTGCGAAGACCGGGTTGTTCCGCTCTTGTTTTGCGCCCGTGGTCAGCGCGCGAGGTCGCTGACCAACGAGAAGGCCGAGCGGTGGCCGGCCTGGCCGCGATAGATCTGCAGGTTTTCGAGCACGCGCTGCACGTAGTTGCGCGTCTCGTTGACTGGGATCATCTCGATCCAGTCGACCATGTCGATCTTGCCGCCGCGCGGGTCGCCGTAGTCCTGCAGCCATTGCCGTACCCGCCCGGGGCCGGCGTTGTAGGCGGCGATGGCGAGCGCGTAGGAGCCGCCGAAATCGTCGATAAGGCTCTGCAGATAGGCGCGCCCGAGACTGATGTTGTAGGTGCCGTCGGCGGCGAGCCGTACCGGCGAAAACGGCAGGTTGATCTCCTTGGCGACCGCCTTGGCCGTGGCCGGCATCAACTGCATCAGCCCGCGTGCGCCGACCGGGCTCGTCGCCTGGGGTTCGAACTCGCTTTCCTGGCGCATGATCGCAAGCAACAGCGCGCGCTCGGTCTTGCCGCCCTCGGGCAAGGCGATATCGGGATAGCCGTGCATCATCAGGGGCATACCGGCGCGCACCGCGATCTGGGCAATGTCGATCCCGAGATCGAGGCGTCCCTCCTGTTCGGCGAGCCCGGCGAGCATCGCGAAATCCGCGGCGCTCTTGGCATGCTTTGCCAGATGCAGCAGAAAGGCCTTGGCGAGTTCGGGATAACCGGCGGCAAAGAACAGCCGGGTGGCGCGGACCAGTTCGTTGCCCTCGAAGCGGGCGCGCAGCGCGGCGTCGGGGATCGGTTCGGGCCCCGGATGCGGCGGCGCGTCCTGGCCGAGCTGGTGCGCCGCGATCTGCCCGTAGAAGGTCGCCATATGGGCGGCGCCGACGGCAAACCATTTCTCGGCGAGTTCCGATTTGTCCTCCGCCTCGGCGGCGCGTCCGCCCCAATAGCCGGCGCGCGCCTTGATAAAAGACGTATCCGCCTGGGTCAGGATATGCGCGAAATGATCAAAGGCGACCGCCGGCTGCTTCATGAAGTTGAGGGCGATGAAGCCGAGCAGAAACTCGGCCTCGGCATCGGCATTGCCTTCGAGCCGGCCATGCTGCGCGACGATCCGATAGGCGAGATCGGGCTTGCCGTTGGCGAGGAGCCGGCGCGCGACGATCTGGCGCTCGCCCCACCAGGCAAGGGGGTGGACGGGGTCGCCCTTCTCGGCGAGCAGGATCTTGACCGCCGCGTCGACGTCGTTCCGTTTGCGGTCCCAGCGCGCCTCGTCGAACAGCAGACCGGGATCGGTACGCAGCGGCGCCGGAATATGAGCGTAAAGGGCAGGCGCATCGGCGGCCATCGCCGCGAGCGCCAGCCGCGTCTCGGCGAGGGCGCGCTCGTTCGGCGCGACCCGCTTCAGCATGCGCCGCGCCGCTTCCGACTGATCGTTCCACAACAGCCGATCGAGACGCGCCACATCGTCCTGCGGGCGGATCGCCGCACTGTGATGGGCGAGAAAATCCTTTTCGTCGGCGGCGCCGAAATTACCGTTGATCCAAGCCGCCCGCAGCGCCGCCGTGCCGCCTGCCGCATCGCCGCGGTCGAGCGTGATCTCGGCCTGGCGAACCAAGCCCGGCGCGCTGATCGGAGGAAAGCGCTTGAACCAGTCCTCCGCGGTGGCGTCGCTCTGGCCGGAAAGCGCTTCCTCGGCGCGCCGACGCAACGCCTTCTGCCCCGGCCAGTCGGGGTTCTGCGCGAGGAAGGTGCTGATCGCGGCAAAGCGACCGGCCGGGCTCGCATGGATCAGATCCATCCAATGCAGGATTTTGCCCAGCACCGGCTCCCCGGTATGGGCTGCTTCGCCATAGGCGCGCTTCCAATCGCCGCTGCGGGCGGCGGCGAGGGCGGCATGCGCCGCCGCGATGTCGGCGGGGGTCACGGGCTGCGCCCGGCCAGGGCCGGGGCCGAGCGCGACGATGCCAAGGGCGAGAGCCAGCAGGAGGCGGGGCGCCGGAATCAAGACCGCTCCTTTACCTGGGACAAAAATGAGGCAAATGGCTGCTTACGTTTTTTTCGTGCCTGCCGCAAGCCGTGTTGTCCTGCGCGCGCGATCGCCTATCGCGCGAAGCAGGTGCGGGGCCGGCAGGGAGATTGTTGAAGCCCGGGGTGGGGGGGACTATCGTTGACGCGCTCTGCCGCAATTCGGGAGGAAACGATGCTCAAGGGGTCGCTCGTCGCGCTGATCACGCCCTTCCGCAACGGCGCGGTCGATGAAGCTGCGTTCCAGAAGTTTGTCGCCTGGCAGATCGAGGAGGGCACGCACGGTCTGGTTCCGTGCGGCACCACCGGCGAATCGCCGACCGTGCACGACAACGAGCATCGCCGCCTTGTTGCCTTGTGCGCCGAGGTGGCGGCGGGAAAGATCCCGGTCGTCGCCGGAACCGCGTCAAACTCGACCGAACATACGATCGCGCTGACCCGGCAGGCAAAGGAGGCCGGCGCCGACGCGGCGCTGATCGCCTGCCCCTATTACAACAAGCCGACGCAGGAAGGCCTCTATCAGCATTTCAAGGCGATCCACGACGCGGTCGACCTGCCGATCGTGATCTACAACATCCCGGGCCGCACCTCGGTCGACATGGCGACGGCGACGATGGCACGGCTCGCCAAATTGCCCAACATCATCGGCGTCAAGGACGCCACCAACGATCTCGCGCGCCCGCTCAAGATGCGGGTCGAGATCGGCGCGGATTTCGCGCTATTGTCGGGCGAGGACGCAACCGCCGTCGCCTATCTGGCGCAAGGCGGGCAGGGTTGCATCTCGGTGACCGCCAATGTCGCGCCGCGGCTGTGCGCCGACCTGCACGAGGCCTGGCAGAGGGGCGAGGTCGCCACCGTGCGCCGGATCAACGAGCGCCTCTTTCCGCTGCACGAGGCGCTGTTTGTCGAGACCAGCCCGGCGCCGGTCAAATATGCGGTCTCGTTGCTCGGCCGCGCGACCGCCGAACTGCGCCAGCCCCTGTGGCCGGTCACGCCGGAGACGCGCGAGAGGGTCGAGCGGGCGATGCGCGGCGCCGGCCTCCTGAACTGAGCGGGCAGCCTCGCGCATGCGCGCCGGCGACCGCTTTGTCGCGCAGAACCGTCGCGCCCGCCACGACTATCTGATCGAGGACACGGTCGAGGCGGGGCTCGTGTTGATGGGCACCGAGGTCAAGATGCTGCGGCAGGGGCAGGCGAGCATCGCCGAGGCCTATGCCGACGAGGAGGGCGGCGAGCTCTTTCTCGTCAATGCCAACATTCCGGAATATCCGGCCTCCGCCCATTTCAACCACCCGCCGCGGCGGCCCCGCAAATTGCTGTTGCACCGCAAGGAATTGAACCGGCTCTTGGGCGCGGTGCGGCGCGACGGGATGACCGTCGTGCCGTTGTCGATCTATTTCAACGCGCGCGGCCGGGCCAAGGTCGAACTCGGACTGGCGCGCGGCAAGCGCAAGGCCGACCGCCGCCAGGCCGAACGCGACCGCGACTGGCAGCGCAGCCGCTCCCGCCTGATGCGCTCGCGCGATTTGTGAGCAATTCGACAGGGCTAGCTGGCCCCGTCGCGAGGAGCGCCGGCTTCCAGCCGGCATGCCAGCAAGATGCCGGCGGTCCGA
>DATFCQ010000144.1:0-12710 GCA_035252905.1 Allostellaceae bacterium
CTCGGCCAACCGCTCGGGCCGGGTCAGCGCCACCGCGGCGGCGCATGTCGTCGCGGAGCTGGGGAGCCGCGTCGCGCTCGTCCTCGACGCCGGACCCTGCCCGATCGGCCTCGAGTCGACGGTTCTCGACCTGACCGGCGAGGTCCCGGTGCTGCTGCGCCCGGGCGGGGTTCCGCTCGAAGCGCCCGGCGCCGTGCTGGGTCCGATCGCGGCCTCGCCCGGCGCGGGGCCGGTGCGCTCGCCGGGGATGCTCAAAAGCCATTACGCGCCGGCCCTGCCCTTGCGCCTCGACGCGCGCAGGGCGCAGCCGGGCGAAGCATTGCTCGCCTTCGGTCCCGAGGCGCCGCCCGGTTTCCGCGAGGTATTGTGGCTGAGCCTCGGGGGCGACCTTGCCGAGGCCGCGGCCAATCTGTTCGCGATGCTGCGCCGGCTCGACCGGCCCGACTTCACCGGCATCGCGGTCATGCCGATCCCCGACGAGGGGCTCGGCCGCGCGATCAACGACCGCCTGCGCCGCGCCGCCGCGCCGCGGCCGGACCGAGGGCCGACCTCTTGATCGGTTATGACTGCGTTGCTATTTTAAGCTAGCTTTAAGCTAGACAGATTTTTCGGGAGTATGCTGTGAAAGAGGTCGGCGCCTTCGAGGCGAAGAACAAGCTGGGTCAGTTGCTCGATCTGGTCGAGCGCGGCGAGGAGGTGGTCATCACCCGACACGGCAAAGAGGTCGCGCGGCTGGTTCCACCCAAGGCGGTCATCAACCGCGCCGAGGCGCGCGCCGCCGCGCAGCGCATTCGCGAGATGCGAAAGGGCGTCACCCTCGGCGGGCTTTCGCTGAAGGATCTGATCAACGAGGGTCGGCTGTGAGCCTCGTCCTCGATCCGTCGACGGCGCTGAGCTGGTATTTCGAGGACGAATGCTCGGCGGCGGATGCGCTGCTCGACCGTGTGGCGGCCGACGGCGCGGTCGTTCCATCCCTGTGGCGGCTGGAGATCGCCAACGGTCTTCAGACCGCGCTCAGGCGCGGGCGCATCGACCGCGCTTTCCGCGATCGCACGCTGGCCGAACTCGCGCGCATGCCGATCACGATCGATCCCGAGACAGACAGCTATGCCTGGACGAACACATTGCAGCTTGCCGATCGCTTCCGGCTGACGGTTTATGATGCCGCCTACCTCGAACTCGCGCAGCGCCGCTGCCTGCCGCTCGCCACCTTGGACAAGCCGCTGCGCGCGGCGGCGGGGACGCTCGGAATTACGCTGCTCGGCGAGATCGCGTAAAGCCGCCGAGCCCGGCAAGGAGCGTATGATGGACACGCATTCTCCAATCGCCGTCGCGACGGCGCTCGCCACGATCAAGCGCGTCGTCGGGCCGAGGGGCTGGATCGACGATCCGCGCGAACAGGACCCCTATCTCGCCGAGGCGCGCGGCCTGTTTCGCGGCCAGGCGCGGCTCGTCGTCCTGCCGGCTTCGACCGAAGAGGTCGCCGAGGTCGTGCGCATCTGCGCCGGGGCGAAACTGCCGATCGTGCCGCAGGGCGGCAATACCGGACTGGTCAGCGGCGCGCTTCCGGCCGAGGACGGCGACAACATCATCCTCGCGCTCGGGCGGATGAACCGGATCCGCGCGATCGACCCGGTCAATTTCACGATGACCGTCGAGGCCGGCTGCATCCTTGCAGAGGTGCAGCAGGCGGCGGCCGAAGCCGACCGCCTGTTCCCGTTGAGCCTCGGCGCCGAGGGGAGCTGCCAGATCGGCGGCAATCTGTCGACCAATGCCGGCGGCATCGCCGTATTGCGCTACGGCAATGCCCGCGAACTGACCTTGGGTATCGAAGTGGTATTGCCCGACGGCCGCATCTGGGACGGGCTCAGGGGCCTGCGCAAGGACAATACCGGCTACGATCTGAAGCAGCTCTTTATCGGCGGCGAAGGCACGCTCGGCATCATCACCGCCGCAACGCTGAAATTGTTTCCAAAGCCGCGCGAGATCGAGACCGCGCTGCTCGGGTTGGCGCGGGTCGAGGACGCAATGGGTCTGTTCGAGCGCGCCCGCGCGATGACCGCCGACCAGTTGACCGCGTTCGAACTGATCCCGCGCGACGGCATCGACCTCGCGCGCGAGCACGTCCCCGGGACGGTCGACCCGCTCGCCGAGCGGCATCCCTGGTACGTGTTGTTGGAAATGTCGTCGAGCCAGAGCGACAGCGGCCTTCGCGCCCTGCTGGAGCGGCTGCTCGAAGCGGCGCTCGCCGAGGGCCTTGTCGTCGACGGCGTCATCGCCGAGAGCGGCGCCCAGGCGAAGGCGCTGTGGCAGATCCGCGAGGCGATCGTCGAGGCGCAGAAATTCTCGGGCTCGATCAAGCATGACGTGTCGGTGCCGGTGAGCCGCGTCGCCGAGTTCGTATTGTGCGCAAGCAAAGCGGTCGAGGAGCGCCTGCCCGGCATCCGTCCGATCGCCTTTGGCCATGTCGGCGACGGCAACATCCATTTCAACCTGACCCAGCCGCGGGGCGCCGACAAGGCGGCCTATCTTGCGCGCTGGCAGGAGTTCAACGACATCGTCCACGGCATCGTGCGCGATCTCGGCGGCTCGATCAGCGCCGAGCACGGCGTCGGCCGCTTGAAACGCGACGAGATCACCCATTACAAGCCGGCGATCGAGATCGAGTTGATGCGCCGTCTGAAGCGCGCCCTCGACCCCGAGGGGATCATGAACCCGGGGAAACTGGTCGGGTTCTGAGACCCCGGATCTCGGGCTGCGCGGCCCGGTCCGATCGCGCATCGCGCGAGACATGTCCCGGTGTATTCTGGCGGGCTCTTAAGGCCCGTGCGGGAGGGGGTCATGGCGCAGATCGCCGTCGTCGGCGGAGGGCCAAAGGCGGTTGCGATCGCCGCGAAAGCCTATGCCTTGAACAGCATGGGATTTTCGGCGCCGGGGATCGTGATTTACGAGAAAGACTATATCGGCGCGGCCTGGTCCGGGCTCGGCGGCTATACCGATGGCGACCAGGCCCTGTGCACGCCGGCCGAGCGGGATCTCGGCTACCCCTACGATCGCGCGAGCTACGGGCCCGATGTCGCACGGTTCATGTTTCAGCGCTTCTCTTGGCACGCTTTTCTGGTCGGCCGCCGCGCCCGCGGTTCGGCCTACGACGACTGGGTGATGCACAGGCGGTCGCCGCTGGCTCATCGGGTCTTTCGCGACTATTTGGATGCGGCGGCGCAGCTGGTCATCGGATCGCCGCGGCGGCCGACGGGCACCGAGCGGAAAACCGGAATCGTCGACGCGATCGATTTCGACGATCAGAAGAATCAATGGACGGTCACATGGACGGAGCGGAGCACGGGGTTGCAGCAGACGGCCGATCACGACGGCGTCGTGATCACCGGCAGCGGAGCACCGCTCCAATCTCTGCCAGGCGCCAATCGGAGGGTCTTCGACGGGGAGGATTTCTGGCGGAACCTCGGTCTCGTGGTCGCACTGCTGCAAAATGATCGCGACCCCTCGGTGGCGATCATCGGCGCCGGCGGAACCGCTGCCGCCGTCGCTTACTGGTTCGTTCGCGCCGGCATGCGGCAGATACCGATCACGATCGTGAGCCGCGAACCGACATTGTTCGCTCGTCACATGCACCCGTTCGAGGATCGGTTGTTTACGGACAGCCTCGCGTGGAACCGGCTCACCGACCCTGCCCGCGAACAATTCGCCAATCGGGTGACGCGAGGCATCGTGTCCGAGACCGTGCTCCGCGGGCTCGAAGCCGGGAACATCTCCTATCAATCCAATATTGTGAGCCGGTTCGTACCGGCGAGCAGCCCGAGCGCGCCGGTGGCAAACGCGCCACCCGTACCGTCGATCCCGGAGCTGGACGCGGAGCTCCAGGACCCCGAAGATCCCGCGGTGACCATCATAGAGGATTTCTGCCGTCGGAATGGCTACCGGCCTCCGCCCAGGCCGCCGGCGCCGCCTCCGCGTTATCTTCCGGCGACGGTTTTTGTCGACGCCAGGGGGTTCAACCCCTGGTGGTTTGTCGGTTTGCTGACGAACCGATCCCGGCAGCAGCATTTCGCCAGTCGATCGATGGTCACCGCCAATATCGATTTCACATTGTCGGTCGGCGGACAATTCCCTCCCGGGCTCCATCTCCCGATGCTGGCATCGAGACAAGGGCCGGCGGCGCCCAATCTGATGGCGCTCGGCTGGATGTCCGATCGCATATTGCGCAACTACGTCACACCCCCGCCCCGCCAATTTCAAGGTGGAGGATGGAACCCTCTGACCGAGTAGGATATATGGGTATATAGTTATATATGTTTGTGAACGGACCGAAAGAGGTCGAGGCGATGCCCGAAGACGATTCTCCACTGGTGCTGCGTTCGATCAATCTGCCGCTCGATATGGACGAGCGCCTGCGGGAGGTGGCTTTTCGTCTCAGGCGCTCGAAGTCGGAGGTGATACGCTGGTGCATCGAGCGCGGGTTGCGCGAGCTTGGTGCCGGCGCAGATAACCAAGCTGAGCCGGAGCGAGCGCTCACCACTCTTCCGGAAACAGAAATACAAAAAAAATATTCGGAGAGCGAACAAAAACAGTGGAATGATGATTATCGTCGCCTGAGTGAAAGTCTCCCCCAGTCGTCGAGAAAATCGGAGCAATCCTGATTTGTTTTCATCGGTACTTTAAGACTTCGGATAGCCGGAGGGCGTCCGAGCGACACTTCGATCAGTTCCGTTCCTGCTTTGCAAGGGCTCCAGCACGCTCATTTCCTTGACAGCCATGTCTTGAGCGCTTCGCGTTCTCTTAACGAGTTCAGTTCTTGCAGTGCGAGGGTGAGAATATCGCCGTTCTCCTGGCTGAGCGTCAACAATGGCCCAGCCTCCCCGATTGCCGGCCGCCCGCGGTATGCGCTCGAAGATCGGAGCGGCTCAAAATCGACGAAAGAGAGGAAAGCGCGAACAGCATCGCGTTTCCAATACGCCGGCAATTTTACGGCCTGGACGCAGCAACGCCTGCCTGCCTGTCTGGCGCGTTCTTTCGACGCGCATCCCTTCCCGAAATTGCAGAGACGGGGCCACCAGATGCGTTGCGCGCCGGTCGCATTCGTGAAGCCGAGCCAGCGAACGTTTCTCTCCGATTTGGGGTTCGTGGATACGGCGCCCGTGTAAATTTCCATATCCGGGTCCTTCGCGATCGCCTCGGCGATGCCGATCTGGCCCAGCACCCGCCCGAGCCCCCAGCCGCGGAAGTCCTCGGCGATCCAGATCGCTCCCAGTTCGATGCAGGGGACGCCCGGGTCCGGCTTGATGGTCCCGCTGGCCACGTCCCATAGAGCGCCGCAACCCGCAAGGTCGCCGTTTTCGTCTTCCAGGACGTAGAACTGCCCTCCGGCAAAGGCCAATTCGATTGCCTGTTGATCGCGTTCCAACAGGTGCGGTTCCTCCCTCAGCTTGTTCTGCGCCCATTCCCATTCGTCTCGCTTGGCTGGGCGGAACACGGCCAACTTTCCCCTGCCGCGAGCTCGACTGGTCTCCATCAGCTCATTCTGCCAATGCTCTCGGCTCGCCATCTGCATGTCTCCGGAATAAGCGTCGATGGGATTTCGGCGCCGACGGGAAGGATGACGGGCCGCAGCACCAGGCCGGAGATCCGCTTAGGTCTACAAGCCCGACGCCACTTGCCTCGCCAGACGGAGATCAGCGGATTCGGCAGAACCTCCGCCGGCAATATAGGCTTCGTCGGCTGACGTCAACAGAGCGTAAGCATCGCCTCGGCGGCTGTGATCGCGCCAGAGGCGGGCAAGGCTCGTGGCGGCGCGCAATTGCAAAGTGCGAGCTTCCTGCTTTCGCGATATTGCCAGAGCTTGCCGGAAGCATGCCTCGGCTCGCGCGATGTCGCGATTGTCCTCGGCGTGGATTTCTCCTTCAAGCCGCAACAGCTCCGCTCGCCAAAAGCGCTCGTCGGTTTCGCGACCGACGGCCGCCGCGTCGCGCAAGGCTTGCGCCGCACCCTCACGATCGCCCATTTTGTAAGCGGCTTCCGCCTGGAGGCCCAAGGCCAGCGCCAGACCGATGCGGGTGCCGCTGGCCCGGCAGTCGGCAATCCCGCGGCGGCACAATTCAACCCCTTCGGCGCCGTTGCCGGCGAGAGCCGTCGCCCAGCCCCGGTACACCATCGCCAGGGCGGTGAACATCTGGTATCCCCCCCCGCCGCCGAGCGCAAGCAGCTCCGCGGCGTATTGCAATACGGCGTCGGCATCCCCCTGGATCGCCTTCATCCGGCAGATGTTGCTGAGAGCGATCCCGCGCGCATAGGGGTCCGACAGCAAGGCACTCTTGGACAGCAGCCTGTCCTCCGCCTTTTCCGCCTCTTCCGACCGTCCCAGCAGAAACAGGCAATTGTGAATATAGCCGTTCACGGCCGTGCGCGTGTCGTCGGCGCCGAAAGTGACAATCCGACCGTCGGGCCACTCGAACCCGTCGAGGGCGGCGGCTGCCGCCAGATGCTTGTGCGCCCGCTCGAATTCCCCCAGCCACACCGAACAGATGCCAATCCCGTAATGTCCTGTCGTCTTCCAGGTCGGGTGATTGTGACGCTGACCGAATTGCAGAACCCACTCCGCTTGTTTGACGCCCCTCCTGTACTGCCCGCCAATCAGTGAGGTATAGCGTTGGAGGTTCACGATCCACGGCAAGGTCACGGTGTCGTCGTACGCTTCACACAGGGCTCGGGCCCTGTCAAAAGCCCGTACGGCCTCGGGGGCGGTGGCATATTTTTGCGCGACGAAGGCCCTGCCGAGGGCAATCTGCACCTTCGCTTCGAGCCGCCGCCGCAGATCGTCTTCCGGCAGGTCTGCAAGCGCCTGCAATGCCCTGCGGCAATGCGCGATCGCTTCTGTCACGGCCCCGCGCAACAATGCGCGTTCTGAAGCGCTTGCCAGATAATCCGCCGCCCGCATCGGGTTGCCCGCTTCGGCGTGGTGATGCGCGAGCAGTTCCGGCTCGGCTTCGGCGATGTCGGGAAATTTTTCTTCGAGCGCCAGGGCGGCGCGGGCGTGCAATGCGCGCCGCCGGCGCCGCGACAATGAAGCATAGGCGGCGTCGCGCACCAGCGCGTGCTTGAAGCGGTAGCTCGCCTCCGGCGGCATGCCTTGCCGGTAGACCAGCCCCGAGCCGACCAGCCGGTCGAGCGCGGCGTCGCATCCCTCGTTATCGGCCAGCATCGCCAGCAGCTCATAGGAGAATGTCTGCCCGACCACCGCGCCCAGTTGCGCAATGTCCCTGGCCGCCGGCCCGAGACGGTCGAGCCGGGACAACAGCAAACCCTGCAGCGTCGTCGGGATCTCGCCCGGCCCGGCCGGATCGCCGGCGAGCGCGGCCCTGGTCAGCTCTTCGAGGAACAGCGGCACCCCATCGCCGCGCCCGACGATCTCCTCGATGAGATCATCGGGCAGCGGGCGATCGCCGGCGGTCTGCCCGATCAACGCCGCGGCGTCGCGTTGCGGCAGGCGCTTCAGCGGCAACACCGTCACCTGCGGATGGTCGGCCCAGACCGGCGCAAAGCCCGGCCGGGCGGTGGCGATCGGCAGGAGCGGCAGCCTCGGGACGCGCTCGACGGTCAGCGCCAGCAGATCGAGCGAGGTCGGATCATACCATTGCACATCCTCATGGATCACAACCACCGGCTGCTGCATGGCCAGCCGCTCGGCCATCCCCAGCAGCACGGAAAGCGTGCGCTCGCGCCGCCGGCGCGGGCCGAGCCGCGCGAGGGCGGCCTCGTCGGCCGGCAAGGACAGCAGGCTGGCGAGCAAGTGCAATTCCTCTCCCATAGTGCAACCGGCCTCTGCCGCCAGGGCGGTGATCTTTGCGAGCTTGTCCTCCGCGCTGTCGCCGTGGGCGAAACCGGCGGCGCGTTCGAAATGGCCGATGATCGGGAACAATTCGGTGTTGCGGTGATGGGGCGAGCCGAAACAGCCCGGGCGCAAGTGCCGTTCGGCCGCGAGCCGGTCGGCAAAGGCGAGCGCCAGCCGCGATTTGCCGATCCCAGGCTCGCCCGACAGGAGGACCACCTGCCCCGCCCCGTGGCGCGCCTGCCACCAGCGCCGGAACAGCAGCTCCAATTCCCCGCCGCGGCCGACCAGTTTGCCCGCGCGGCGCCCGCGCTGCGCGGCAAAGCGCCCGGCGAACGGGGCCTCGGCGACGACCTGCCAGACGCGGACGGGCTCGCCTCCCTGTGGCCGCAAATCTTCGGCCTCGCGGTATTCGAAGATCCGGCCGACCAGACGGCGCGTGTTCGCTCCGATGACCACCCCGCCTTCCGGCGCTGCGGCGGCAAGCCGTTCCGCGCGCTCCGGCGCCTCGCCGATCGCCCCGACCGTATCGCCGAGCAGAGCCCCGATCACCGCCGGGCCAGTGGCGATCCCGATGCGCAATTTGAGCCCGGAGGGCGCGCCCGCCACCGCCTCGACAAGCCGAAGCCCGGCCTGAACCGCGTGCTCGGCGTCGTTCTCGCCCGCCTGCGGATAGCCGAAACAGGCCACCACCCCGTCACCGGACTGGCGCAGTATGGTCGCGCGGTATCGTTCAAACAGGCGCGCCGCGGTCCGGTGCACGGCCGCGATCGCATCCTGCGCCTCCTCCGGATCGCGCGCACCGATCAGCGCCGCCGCGCCGAGGATCTGGTAGCACAGGATGGTCACCAGCCGCCGCTCGGCCGGTCGCGGCAACGGCTCCGGCGCGCCGAGCGTCGCCGCAGCGGCGGCCGCGGACGGCGGCTGCACCAGCCGCTCGACCGCGCCGGCGAATTTGTAACCCGCCCCGGGGACCGTCACGATCAGGCGCGGCGCCCGCGGATCGGGCTCGACCTTGCGCCGCAGCCGCGACACCAGCATGTCGATGCTGCGCTCATAGGTCTCCAGATCCTCCCCGGCGACCGCAGTGCGCAGCCGCTCGCGCGACAATACCCGGCCGGGATTGTCGACAAAGGCCGCCAGCAGGGCAAATTCGTTGCGGGTCAGCGCCACCTCGCGCCCGCTCTCGTCGAAAAAGGCGTGCCCCTCGCGATCGAGAGTGCGCCCGGCAAAGCCCAATAGCGGCGCGGGCGCGCTGTTCGCTTCCGCGGGGCCGGACGGCGCCAAGGCCTCGGCCACCCGACTTGTCAGCTCCTGGTCGTTAAACGCCTGGACGGAGCCGAGGACAATGACGGCGCGCCCGAGCGCTGCGCGCGCCGCTGCGATCAGTTTCGCCCCTGCCGGGCCGAGCCCATCGGAGACGACGACCGCAGCGCAGATCCCGCCCGCCTCCAGAACTTCGCCCGCCCGCTGCGGCGCCTGCGCCAGTTCGATGGCGTACCCGGCCGCACCCAGGCTGCGCGCCATCCGGGCGCGCAGCCCGGCCTCT
Organism: Allostellaceae bacterium; assembly: GCA_035252905.1. Lineage (GTDB taxonomy): Bacteria > Pseudomonadota > Alphaproteobacteria > ATCC43930 > CGMCC-115725 > AP-15. Next base: position 9,393 of record DATFCQ010000144.1, read on the forward strand.
TGCGCGATAATCAATACGACGCGCCGCTTCATCGGCCCGCCCCGGTTCGACGCTTCGCCTGAAACTGTCAGACGCCGTCCGCCCGCGGTCAAGTTTATTGATCGCTGCGATTGCTGCAGCGCCGTTGCACCGCCGATATCGGGATGTGACCGCGGGCGGGTGTTGCACAAGGCAACCCTGTACCGGCTCGGGGCCGAGGCCGTCACCGCACCATGGCCATCACCGCCGCCGCCTGTCTGATGTCGGGGAGATCGAGATCCACGGCAAAGGCGCCGAGGATCGGCGCCAGCAGGTTGGCGGCTTCGCGGCGCCGGCCCTGTTCGGCCCACAGGCGAGCAAGGTCGGTCGCGGCGCGCAGCTCAAGGAGCCGCGCGCCCTGGCCGCATGCGGTTTCGAGCGCCTGGATCAATGATTGTTCCGCCATGCCGGGCTGTCGCCCGGATTTGCGGGCGATGGCGCCCCTGAGCCTGTGCAATTCGGCTTCGAGAATGCGTTCGCCGGTTTGCGCAACAGCCTGCCCGGCTTCGGCAAGCGCGGCCAGCGCGCTCCCCGCATCGCCGCCGCGCCACTGGCATTCCGCCCGTAACATCAACATCTGCGAATGCCAAATGAGATAGCCGAGCGCGCGGCAGCGTTCGACCCCCGATTGGACGAGAACGAGGCCCTGGTCACACGCGCCGGTCATGGCCAGAGCCCAGCCGCGATAGACCATGGCATGAGCCGCCATGTCCGGATAGCCCTGCTCCTCAGCCAGCTCAATCAGGGCGGAGGCCGTTTCCAGAAGGCTGTGCGGATCGCGCCGCAATGCCTGGTTGCGGCACGTCAATATCAGGGCGAGCGCCCGCGCATAAGGGTGCGACATTGCCCGCCCCGCATCGCGCGCCGCGCGGGCAATCCTGCTCGCCTCCTCGAGGCGGCCGAGCAGGAACAGGCAGATCTGCAACATCAAAAAAGACGACACCCGTACGCTCCCTTCCGCCCAATAGCCGGCCGCGACCATGCCGGGAAGTCCGTCGAAACGGTCGAGCGCATGCGCCGTCTCCAGGTGCTCTCCGGCTTCGCGCAAGAGGCCGCAGTTCAGCCGGCACAGGCCGAGCGCATACTCCGCGAAGGTCCTGGCTTCCGCACTGTGACGGCGTTCGGCCCAATTCGCCAAGGTGCGGGCATGGACCTCAGCCTCGGCAAAGGCCGCGGCGCTCCAGGCGTTATACCATTGGCCGAAAATCACCGACGGCAGCTGCGTTTGGTCGTCGAGCGCCATGCACAGCGCGCGGGCGCGCTGCAAGGCCTGTCCGACCTCCGGTGCGGTGCGGCCCCTGGTTGTTATGCCGACCCGATGCAGCAGGATCTGCGCCCTGAGCTCCTGGTGATGTCGCTTGTCCTCCTCTGGTAATGAAAACAGGAGCCGCAGGGCAGTTTCGACATGCGCCCGCGCTTCGGCCCCGGCGGAGCGCACCAAGGCCCGCTCGCCGGCGGCGAGCAGATAATCGACCGCCCGCGCCGGATCGCCCGCCTCGGCGTGGTGGTGCGCAAGCAGCTCCGGCTCGGCTGCGACGACTTCCGGGAATTTTTCTTCGAGCGCCAGGGCGGCGCGGCCGTGCAATTCGCGTCGCCGGCGCTGCGGCAGCGAGGCATAGGCCGCGTCGCGCACCAGCGCGTGCTTGAAGCGATAGACCGCATCGGGCGGCGCACCCTGGCGGTACACCAGCGCCGCGGCGACCAGCCGGTCGAGCGCGGCCTCGCACGCCGTGCTCCCGGCGAGCAGCGACAGCAGTTCGTGCGAGAAGCTGGGCCCGATCACCGCGCCCAATTGCGCGATCTCCCGGGCCTCCCCCAGGCGGTCGAGCCGGGACAGCAACAACCCCTGCAATGTCGCCGGGATCTCGCCCCGCCGGCCATGCCCGACAGGATCGCCGGCCAGCGCCGCCTTGATCAGCTCTTCGAGAAACAGCGGCACCCCGTCGCCGCGCGCCAGGAGCTCCGCAACCGTCTCCTCGGCGAGCGGACGATCCCCGGCGGTCTGCCCGATCAAGGTCGCGGCCTCGCGCTGCGGCAGGCGCGTCAGCGGCACCACCATCACCTGCGGATGGTCGGCCCAGGGCGGGGCAAAGCTCGGCCGGGCGGTGACGAGCAGCAGCAGCGGCAGGCGCTGGGCGCGCTCCACGATCAGCGCCAACAGATCGCGTGAGGTCGGGTCGAACCACTGCGCATCCTCGCAGATCGCCACCACCGGCTGCTCCGCCGCCAGCCGCTCGATCATCCCCATCAGCACGGAAAGCGTGCGCTCGCGCCGCCGCTTCGGGCCGAGCCGCGCCAGCACCGCCTCCTCAGCCGGCAGCGACATCAGGCTGGCGAGCAAGTGCAGGTCTTCCCCTGCATCGCAGCCGGCTTCCGCCGCCATGGAGGCGAGTTTTGCGAGCTTGTCCTCGGCGCTGTCGCCGCGGGCAAAGCCCGCGGCGCGTTCGAGATGACCGATGATCGGGAACAGTTCGGTGTTGCGGTGATGGGGCGAGCCGAAACAGCGCATCCGCACATGCTGTTCGCCCGCCAGCCGCTCGGCAAAGGCGAGCGCCAGCCGCGATTTGCCGATCCCCGGCTCGCCCGACAGCAACACCCCTTGCCCCGAACCGTGCCGCGCCTGCCACCAGCGCCGAAGCAGCAAGGCCAGTTCCTCGGCGCGGCCGACCAGTTCGCCTGCGGGTGCGCGCCGCGCGGCAAAGCGCCCGGCAAAGGGCGCCTCGCCGACGACCTGCCACGCCGGGAGGGTCTCGCCTCCCTCCAGTCGCAGCGTTGCGGCCGCGCGATACTCGAACATGCGTCCGACCAGACGGCGCGTGGTCTCGCCGATCACAATCCCGCCTTCCGGCGCCGCCGCGGCCAGCCGCTCCGCCTGCTCCGGCGTCTCCCCGATTGCCCCCACCGCGCCGCCGAACAGAGCGCCGATCACCGCCGGACTGGTGGCGATCCCGATGCGCAGCCGCAGTCCGAGAGACCCCCAGGCGACCGCCTCGACGAGCCCGAGCCCGGCTCGCACCGCGCGCTCGGCGTCGCTCTCTCCCGCCTGCGGATAGCCGAAACAGGCCACCACCCCGTCGCCGGACTGGCGCAGTATCATCCCGCGGTATTGGACGAACAGACGCGCCGCGCTCCGGTGCAGGGCGGCCAGCACATCCTGCGCCTCCTCAGGGTCGCGCTCGCCGGCCAGCGCCGCCAGGCCGAGGATCTGGCAGCACAGGATGGTCACCAGCCGCCGCTCGGCCGGCCGCGGCAACGGCTCCGGCGCGCTCGGCGCCGCCACAGCGGCGACCGCGGACGGCG
>DATFCQ010000145.1:0-18750 GCA_035252905.1 Allostellaceae bacterium
GCCGTCCGACCGGTGCAAAACCAAACCGATCCGCGCTACACTCTGTCCGCATCGGGTTTTCCTGATCCTGAGATAAACCGTTTGAGCAACACGATTTTCTCAGATTCAGGAGCCCGATGCACCTACCCCCTGTGAGAAATCGCGGGCTAGGGAGTATGCAAATCTTCAAAAATCCAGGATTTTCAGCATTTCACCCGTCGTTCCCGCGAACGCGGGGACCCAGAGGCCACAGGGCAGAAAGCCTTGATATATGGCCCCCGGATGCCCGCTTTCGCGGGCATGACGGGATAGAGGCATGAAAACGACAGCTCACGACTACCCAGGACGGCCGACCCATGGCGATCGCAGCGCTCTTCGCCGGTTCGAGCGCGGTGAAAAACGGCGTCAGTTTGATCTCGCAGTCCTGCTGCCCCGAGTAGCATAGTGGTCTGCCTGGACGAGAGGGGACCGCAATCCAGCAAGAGCTATCCGGGCCAGCGCCTGGTGCGGGCAAGGGAGGGAGAGCGGGCCGCCCAGGAGATCGACCATGGCCGGCAGGGCGTCGCCGGTTATGTGTTTGGGGCTCCTGAGCTTGTCGAAGGGCCAGCCGGCCACGGGAGCGGCGTTCACGGCGACCTATGCAGGCGGCCTACCCGCGCTGAGAGTTTGTCTTCCAGCCGAAATACGCGGCCTATCTGAACCTGATCGAGCCGTGGTGGAAGGTTTTGCGCTCACTGGCTCTCCCCTTCGACAAGCCCAGGAGGGCGTTAGCGGATGCGCCACTTACTGATCAGTCATGATGATTGTCCCCTTCTGTCTTGGCAGCGCAGCGTGTTTTTTCCAGTTCCGCGAGGAAAGCGATCTCGGCCGGGGTCGAATCCCGGCCGAGGATTGCGTTGCGATGGGGAAACCGGCCGAAGCGCTCGATGACCCCGAGATACGGGAGCCCGTAACGACGCAAAGAACCGGACCGATCGGGGTCGCGCGGCAGCGCCTCGAACAATAGCTGCGAGCGGAGCTGGTCATCGATGTTTTCGCTGTGATGCAGCGGCATGTAGAAAAACCGCCGCCACACCAGCGGCACCCTCTGGTCGAAGCCTCTCTCAAGCGCCCGGTCGGTGACGGCTCGAGCGGCTGCGTCGGTCGCATAGGCGCGCGGCGTATCGCGGAAGATGTTGCGCGGAATCTGGTCGAGCAGCAGCACCAGAGCGAGAGCACCCTCCGGCAGGGTTTCCCATGAATGCAATGCGCCCGCCGCGGCCGCTTCGTAATCAGCGAGAAAGGCGTGATGCAAGAAGGCGTCGAATTCGGCGGTGCTCTTGAACCAGATTTCGCGCGACTGCTCGCGTTCCGGGTCGTCCGGCGGCCCGAACCACGCATCGAGCAGTGCCTTCGCCCGGTCGGGAAGGCCTTTGGCGGGATCACGGTCCGACGACATCATCACATCCTGTTTTCGTTGTTACCTATCGTGCCAGGCACGAATTCGCTGATCGCACTTTGCCGAGCACCGCGTCGAGATCACGCGGCGCCAGCCGGTTGCGGCTGGCGGGCAGCCGATCATTTTCCCGCCAGCCCGCGTTGTTCGAGCAGGGGTTCGACCCTGGGCTCGCGGCCGCGGAAGGCGCGATAGAGGTCCATCGGGTCGCGCGTGTCGCCGGCGCTGTAGATTTCTGCGAGGCGCGCCGCCGTCGCCGGGTCGAACAGATCGCCCTTCTCGGCAAAGGCGGCAAAGCCGTCGGCGTCCAACACCTCGGCCCACAGATAGGCGTAATAGCCGGCGGCATAGCCGCCGCCGGCGAACAGATGCTGGAAATGGGCGAGGCGGTGGCGCAGGCCGATCTCCTTCGGCATGCCGAGCGCAGACAGGAACTGGCGCTCATAGGCGTCCGGATCGGCCGCCATTTCCGCCGGCGCCTCGTGCAATTCGAGATCGAGAAGTGCGTCCGCCGTGTATTCGACCGTGGCAAAGCCCTGGTTGAACGTACGGGCGGCGACGAGGCGCTCAATCAGATCCTCCGGCATCGGCTCGCCGGTGCGCCAGTGGCGGGCGTGGCGGCGCAGCATCTCGGGCGCGGCGATCCAGTGCTCGAACAATTGCGAGGGGAACTCGACAAAGTCGCGCCGCACCGCGGTGCCGGATTGCGAGGGATAGCGCACCCGCGACAGGAGCCCGTGCAATCCGTGCCCGAACTCGTGAAACAGGGTGCGCGCGTCGTCAAAGCTGAGGAGGGTCGGCTCGCCGCGCGCAAAATTGTTGTTGTTGACGACGATCGGGACGACCTCGCCGTCGAGCGCCTGCTGGTCGCGATAGCTGCTCATCCACGCCCCCGAGCGCTTGCCGGGGCGGGCGAAATTGTCGTGCAGAAAGATCCCGACAAGGCGGTCGGCGCGGTCGCGGACCTCGTAGGCGCGCACGTCCGGGTGATAGACCGGCAGGTCGGCGCGCGGCACGAAAGAGAGGCCGAACAATCGTCCGGCTGCGTCGAACGCCGCCGCGACGATGTTGTCGAGCGCGAAATACGGCTTCAGTTCGGCCTCGTCTAGCCGATAGCGGTCCTGCCGCACCTTTTCGGCGTAGTAGCGCCAGTCCCACGGCGCGATCGGCTCGTTGAGCCCGTCGGCGCGGGCGACCCGCTCGAGATCGGCGCGCTCGCCCGCCGCCTTCTCTGCGGCTCTTTCCCAGACCCGGCGCAGCAGGTCGCGCGCCGCTTCCGGGGTCTTGGCCATCGTGTCGTCGAGCCGGTAGCGGGCGAAATCGTCGTAACCGAGCAGCCGCGCCTGTTCGGCGCGCAGGGCCAGGATCTCGCGAATGAGCGGCAGATTGTCGTGCGCGCCGCGGTGGTCGCCGCGCAGCGCCCAGGCCTCAAAGAGCGCCCGGCGCAGGTCGCGGCGCGACGAGAAGGCGAGGAACGGCTCGACCGCCGAACGCGCCAGCGTGACGACGGAGCGGCCGTCAAGCCCGCGCTCGCGCGCCGCCTCGGCCGCCGCGGCGCGGGCAAAATCGGGGAGCCCGTCGAGATCGGCGGGCCCGAGTTCCAAATGCCAGCCCTCTTCGTCATGGAGGACGTTCTGGCCAAACAGGGTGTGCAGGCTGGCCAGCCGCTCGGCGATTTCCGCCATGCGCCGCTTCTCTTCCGGCGTCAACAGCGCGCCGCCGCGCACAAAGCGCAGATAGGTGCGCTCCAGCAACCGCCGCTCGTCGGCGGCGAGGTCGAGCCGGTCGCGCCGGCCGTACAGATCGGCGATGCGCGCGAACAGGTCCGGGTCGAGCGCAATCCGCGTCCGGTGCCGGGCAAGAAGCGGCGCGTAATCGCGCGCAATCGCGTCGAGCGCCGCGTCGGTGCGGCTTGAGTTCAGGTTGAAGAAGACGCGGCTGACCCGGTCCAACAGGCGGCCGCTGCGTTCGAGCGCCGCGATCGTATCAACAAAGCCCGGCGGCTGCGGCGCAGCGGCGATTGCCGCGATCTCGGCCGTCTCCTCCGTCATGCCGCGGTCAAAGGCCGGCGGGAAATGCTCGGGCCGGATCCGGTCGAAGGGCGGGACGCCGAACGGGGTCGTCCAGGTCTCGAAAAACGGGTTCTCGCTCATGCGCGCCTCGGATCGAACGCCGGAGGGCGGCATCCTAACCGCTCGCCTTCGGGCATTGCAGGTGTCACGATAGATAGTCGCTGCCGCAGAGGGAGGAAGGAAATGAACGCGCCCGCTCCAGGGAAGCCGCTCGTCGCCGAGATCCTGGCGCGGTTCACCGCCGGTCTCAATGGCGAAACCATCCCGCCGCCGGTCGCGGCGCGCGCCAAACATCTGATGCTCGATGCCGCGGGTATCGCCCTCGCCTCGACCGGGTTCGATTTCGCGCATCGCGCCCTGACCGCGCTCGCGGGGCTCGCCGGCGCCGGCGATACGCCGGTCATCGGCTTTCCCGCCCGCCTGCCGTTGCGCGACGCGGCCCTCGTGAACGGCATCCTGATCCACGGCCTCGATTACGACGACACCCACACCGAAGGGGTGGTCCACCCGACCGCGAGCCTATTGCCGACAATCCTCGCCGTCGGCGGGCGCAGCCATGCCAGCGGCGCCGCGGCGCTCGCCGCCTATGTCGCCGGGGTCGAGGCGGCGGCGCGGCTCGGCGCGGTGGCGAAGGGCGGGTTTCACCAGATCGGCTTTCATCCGACCGGGCTGATCGGCGCCTTTGCCTGCGCGCTCGCCGCCGGCAAGCTCTTCGGCTTGACCGAGGAACAGCTCGTGATGGCGCAGGGCATCACCCTGTCGGCCGCCGCCGGCAGCCTCGAATTTCTCGAAGACGGCGCCTGGACCAAGCGCTTTCATCCGGGCTGGGCGGCCGTTACCGGCATCACCGCGGCGGCTCTGGCGCAGCAGGGTTTTGTCGGCGCAAAGCGGGCCTATGAGGGCCGCTTCGGCCTCTATGCGAGCCATCTGCAGCAGCGCTTTGCGCCGGCCGATCTGGCGCGCGCGACGCGTGATCTGGGCGAGGTGTGGGAGGTCCTGCAGGTCGCGGTCAAGCCCTACCCGGCCTGCCATTTCAACCATGCCTGCGCCGATGCCGCGCTCGCATTGCAGCGCGAATACGGCCTCGCCCCCGACAAGATCCGCCATATCGAGGCATTGGTCCCGGCCGAAGTCGTCCAGACCGTGTGCGAGCCGCTCGCCAACAAGCGCCGGCCGCAGAATTCCTACGACGCACAGTTCTCGATCCCCTACATCATCGCGGCGGCGCTTGTTCGCGGCCGCTTCGGCCTCGCCGAACTCGCGCCCGAGGCGATCGCTGATCCCTTAATCCTGGCGCTCGCCGAGCGGGTCGATTACCGGGTCGATCCGCAATCGGGCTTCCCGCGCTATTATTCGGGCGAGGTCGTGGTCACGACGAGCGACGGCCGCACTCTGTCCCATCGCGAGGCCAAGAACCGCGGCTGCGGCGAGCGGCCGCTCTCCGAGCGCGAGATCCTCGCCAAGTTCCACGACAATGCCGGCCGCGCCGTGGCGCGCGAGCGGGCGCGCGCGATCGCCGAGGCGGTCCTCGGCCTCGACCGCGCCGCCGACATCGGCGATCTCGCGCGGCTGCTGTCTTTGGAGGTCAGCGCATGACGACCGCGGACGCCGAACAGGAAGAACTGATCCTCGACAGCCTCGCCCGCTTTCTCGACCGCGAGGTCGCGCCCCATGTGCATGCGCTCGAACACGACGACGTCTATCCCGCCGAGATCGTCGAGCGGATGAAGGCGCTGGGCCTGTTCGGCGCGACGATTGCGGCCGAATATGGCGGCCTCGGCCTCGGCGCCATGACCTATGCAAAGATCGTCGAGCGGGTGTCGCGGGTGTGGATGTCCTTGGCCGGCATCTTCAACTCGCATCTGATCATGGCGGCGGCGGTCGAGCGTTTCGGCACGCCGGCGCAGAAAGAGGAGTTCCTGCCGCGCTTTGCCACCGGCGAGTTGCGCGGCGGCCTCGCCTTGACCGAACCCGATTGCGGCACCGATCTGCAGGCGATCCGCACGATCGCGCGGCGCGACGGCGATTTCTACGCCGTCAACGGCACCAAGACCTGGATCTCGAACGGCATCTACGGGCAGATCTTTGCCCTCCTGGTCAAGACCGACCCCGCGGCCGAGCCGCGCCACCGCGGCATGAGCCTGTTTCTCGCCGAGAAGGGGCCGGGCTTCACGGTCGGGAAGAAGCTCGAAAAGCTCGGCTACAAGGGCATCGATTCGGCCGAACTGGTCTTCAGCGATTATCGCATCCCGGCGGCGCGGCTGATCGGCGGCGCCGAAGGACGCGGCTTGCAGCACGCCTTGGCCGGGCTCGAACTCGGCCGCATCAACGTCGCCGCGCGCGGCGTCGGCGTGGCGCAGGCGGCGCTCGACGCGGCCATCGCCTATTCCCAGGTGCGCAAGAGCTTTGGCAAGCCGATCTGCCAGCACCAGGCGATCCAGTTGAAGCTCGCCGACATGGCGACGCAGGTGCGCGCGGCGCGGCTCCTCGTCGAGGACGCGGCGCGCGCCTACGACAAGGGCGAGCGCTGCGACATGGAAGCCGGGATGGCCAAATTGTTCGCCAGCGAGGCGGCGGCCGCTGTCAGTCTCGAAGCGATGCGCATCCACGGCGGCTACGGCTATTCGACCGAATTCCCGATCGAGCGCCTCTATCGCGACGCCCCGCTCCTGCTGATCGGCGAAGGCACCAACGAATTGCAGCGCATCGTCATCGCCCGCCAATTGATCCAGCGGAACCCGGTGTGAAGGGCTGGGCTTATAGGATCCCGGCCCGCACGCTTGCCACCCTCACCTGCCTCGCTCCGCTGGTCCCCCCTCTCCCGCACTGCGGGAGAGGGGGGACCAGCACGAAGGATTGGTGGGTGAGGGTGGAAAAAGGAGGACACCGATCATGCTCCCCCTGTCCGGTCTTAAGGTCATCGCGGTCGAGCAGTATGGCGCCGGACCCTACGGCTCGATGCAACTGGCCGATCTCGGCGCCGAGGTGATCAAGATCGAGAACCTGGCCGAGGGCGGCGACATGGCGCGCCGGGTCGGTCCGTTTTTCGCCGGCCCCGAGGACAGCTACTTTTTTCACAGTTTCAACCGCAACAAGAAAAGCGTCACGCTCGACCTGAAGAAGCCGGACGCGCGCCGGGTGCTCTGCGCCCTCGCGGCGCGGGCCGACGGCCTAATCGACAATCTGCGCGGCGATCTGCCGGAGAGGCTCGGCCTCACCTACGCGGCGCTCGCTGCGGCCAACCCGAAGATCGTCTGCGCCCATCTGTCGGCCTATGGCCGCGACGGCGCGCGCGCCGCTTGGCCCGGCTACGACTATCTGATGCAGGCCGAAACCGGATACCTCGCCCTGACCGGCGAGCCCGACGGCCCGCCGGCGCGGATGGGATTGTCGATCGTCGATCTGATGACCGGGCTGTTCGCCGCCTTTGCCCTCGTCTCGGGCGTCCTCGAGGCGCGCGCGACCGGGCAGGGCCGCGACCTTGACGTCAGCCTGTTCGATTCCGCCCTGCAGAACCTGTCCTATCTCGCCACCTGGTATCTAAACGCCGCTCATGTCCAGGGCCGCGAGCCGCGCTCCGCCCATCCCTCTCTGGTGCCGAGCCAGCTCTACCGCACCCGCGACGGCTTCATCTTCATCATGTGCAACAAGGAAAAGTTCTGGCCGATCCTGTGCCGGCATCTCGGCCGGCCGGACTGGGCGGAGGACCCGCGCTTCCGCAGCTTCAAGGACCGCTTGCACAACCGCGATCTGGTCAACGCCTTGCTCGACGAGGCCTTGTCGGCGCGCACGACCATAGAGTGGCTCGCCGGTTTCGCCGGCGAGGTCCCCGCCGCCCCCGTCAACGATGTTCGCGCCGCCCTCGACAACCCGTTTGTCCACGAGCGCGGGCGCGTCCTCGATTATATTCGGCCCGGCCTCGCCCCGATCGCGATGGTCAGGGGGCCGATCGTGACCGCCGATCCGCCTCCGACCCAGGCCGCCCCGGCGCTCGGCGCCGACACCGACGCCGTGCTCGATGAATGCGGTTTCTCAGAGAATGAGATTAAGCGCCTGCGGTCAGAACGCGTGATTTGAATAAAATCACGACTGCTGGCACGGAGCATCTTTCGCCAAGGTCGCAAAATGGTAGTCTTAGAGGCAGCCGCCGAATAGTGGCAGCACCTTAAAGGGAAGACGACATGGCGATGCTCGCATTTTTGGATAAGAGCCATACAATCGCCAAGCCGGGCTATTCGCGCTGGCTGATCCCACCGGCGGCGCTGTGCGTGCATCTGTGCATCGGCCAGGCTTACGCGTTCAGCGTCTTCAATCTGCCGATGACCAAGCTGCTCGGCATCACCACCTGGGCGCCCGGCGACTGGAAACTGACTCAGCTCGGCTGGATCTTCAGCTTGGCGATCTTTTTTCTCGGCGCCTCGGCGGCGCTCTTTGGCCGCTGGGTCGAGGAGGGCGGGCCGCGCCGCGCGATGTTCACTGCCGCTTTGTGCTGGAGCGGCGGCTTTCTCGTTTCGGCCTTCGGCGTCTCGATCCACAACCTCTGGGTCATCTATCTCGGCTACGGCGTCCTCGGCGGGTTCGGGCTCGGCATCGGCTACATCTCGCCGGTCTCGACCCTGATCAAATGGTTTCCCGACCGGCCCGGCATGGCGACCGGCATGGCGATCATGGGCTTCGGCGGCGGCGCCTTCATCGCCTCGCCGTTATCGGTATGGCTGATGGGCAAGTTTTCCGGGCCCGCGCATATCGGCGTCGCGGAGACCTTTCTCGTCCTCGGGCTCGTTTACTTCTGCTTCATGATGGTCGGCGCCGCGATCGTGCGCCTGCCGCCGCCGGGCTGGCAGCCGGCCGGCTGGACCCCGCCGGTGCAGCCGAAAAAGCTGGTCACGAGCAACGACGTCTATGTCTACAAGGCTTTGAAGACACCGCAATTCTGGCTGATCTGGTGGGTTCTGTGCCTCAATGTGACGGCCGGCATCGGCGTTCTGGGACAGGCCTCGGCGATGAGCCAGGAGATGTTCCACGGCCGGATCAGCGCGGTGGCGGCGGCCGGCTTTGTCGGGTTGATGAGCCTCTTCAACATGGGCGGCCGGTTCGCCTGGGCCTCGCTGTCCGACTGGATCGGACGCAAGAACACCTATTTCTGCTTCTTTGTGATCGGCGCCGTCCTTTATGCGCTGGTGCCGCAGATGGGTGAGCTGCGCAGCGTCGCCGGCTTTGTCCTCTGCTTTCTCGTTATCATCAGCATGTATGGCGGCGGCTTTTCCACGGTGCCCGCCTATCTGAAGGACATGTTCGGAACGCGCTATGTCGGCGCGATCCACGGCCTGTTGCTGACCGCCTGGTCGATGGCTGGCATCTTTGGCCCGGTCCTGGTCAATTATATCCGCCAGTACAACGTCGAGCACGGCGTCCCCAAGGCCGACGCCTACAACACGACGATGTACATCATGGCGTTTCTGCTGGTCATCGGCTTCGTCTGCAACTGGCTCGTCAAAGCGGTCGACCGCAGGCACCATATGGCGGCGCAGGAGCGAGCGGAGGCCGTCGCCTGACCCGAAGCGAGGAGCATCTTTAATGGCGACTGAAGAGGGCGGCGGCAACGCCGTGAAGCTCGTTCTGGCGTGGCTGTTTGTCGGCATCCCGCTCGCCTGGGGCGTGTGGAATACGCTGATGAATGCGCTTTTATTGTTCAAGTAGACTGCAATCGACAGCCCCCTACCCTCCCTCTCCCCGCACAGCGGGGAGAGGGAGGGTAGGGGGTGGCAACGATCAGTTCAGTTGCTCACGCCGTCGCGTTGCACATCTCGCGGACGCGCTCGTGGTTCGCCTTGACTTCCCGGTATTGCCGGTCGACCAGCATCCGCACATCCGGCGGCAGATCCTCTTTGAGCGCATCTTCATATGCCTGCCGGGCGATATTTTCGCCGCGCTCGCATTCGGCGAGGATGGCCTTGTCGTCCATGCCGGTGATTGTCGATTTGATGTTGACCCAGGCGCGGTGCATCGCCCCGGAGACCGAACTGCTGCGCTCGGGCTTGCCGCCGAGCTCGATCACCTTGCCCTGCAATTGCGCCGCACCCTCGGCGCAGCGGCGCGCCTTCTCCTCGAAAAAGCTTTTCAATTGCGGGTTCTTGACCCCTTCGGCGCAGGCGCGGAACCCCTCCTCGCCATCCCTGCTGGTCTCGATCAGAGTGTTGAGCGTCGCAATGACGTCGTTTCGGTCCATGGCGGACACCTCCATTTCGTCATGCTGACGAAACGCCGGCATCGCGCGGTCGATCCGCAAGCGCCTAGCGCGGCGTGTCGCCCCGAAGCGTGATCCGCTCCATGGCGCGGCGGAATCCGTGATAATCGTTGACCGCATTGTGCTGCGCCGCGCGGTTGTCCCACAAGGCGAGCGAGCCCTTTTTCCAGCCGAAGCGGCAGGTGAATTCCGGCCGGATCTGATGACGGAACAGGTAGGAGAGCAGCGGCGCGCTCTCTTCCTCGGTCATCTCGTCAAAGCGCGCAGTATGCGCGGCGTTGACGTAGAGCGCCTTGCGGCCGGTCTCGGGATGGGTGCGCACGGCCGGGTGCCGGGCGACGAGCCGCCTTTCGGCTTCCGCAGTACCGTGGTCGCGAATGCGGTCCTCGCGCGTCTTCGAGCCGTCGGCCTTTGCCGAATCGCTGACCCCGACAAGGGTGTCGAGCACTCGCCTCATGCCCGGCGACAGGGTCTCATAGGCGAGATACATGTTGGCGAACACGGTGTCGCCGCCATAGGGCGGCACCTCGCGGGCGTACAGCATCGTCGCCATCGGCGGCTCTTGCAGATAGGTCGTGTCGGAATGCCACACGCCGCCGAAATTGACCCTTTCGTGCTCCAGCTTGACGACCGGCGTGATCATCGGAAAGCCGTCGAGCCCGCGCACGAACGGATATTCAACGGGCTCGCCAAACCGGCGGGCAAAGGCGAGAAACCGTTCCGGTGTCAATTCCTGATCGCGGAAGAAGACGACAAGATGGTCGAGGAGCGCCCGGCGGATCGCCTTGACCGTCTCCTCCGCGAGATCGTCGGCGAGATCGACGCCGCCGATCTCGGCCCCGATCGCCCCGGCGATTTTCTGTACTTCGATCCTGTCGCCCGCCATTTTCGATCCTCAAAGGCCGTCAATCTGCGCCGCGTATCTCACCAGGACCATCACCCGACAGGAACTCCAAGGCAACGTTGATCGCGTGCGCCCGCTCTTCATCGGCAGATTCCAGGGCTTCCGTCAGCCTGCGCTGAAGCCGGCGTGGATCTTGATCGCGATCGAATTTTCCTCTTGCAATAAAGCTCAATGCTTCTTCCCGAGATTCATAGGCATCTTCAGTTATGATCTCGACCAGAAGGCTGGCCGGCAAAGCGGCATCCAATTGTTCGAGAGCATAAAGCAGGGTGCCGCGATAGCCCTTGGTATCGTTCCGCCGCAGCAAACGGACCAGATCCTCTGTCGCATCCCGCGCCCGCATATCGGCGAGCGCCAGGGCAGCGGCATTGCGGACCTTGGGTGAACCGGTCTGTTCCAATATCCGCGCAACCAGAGCGATGCGAGCCTCCCGTCGCGACCTTTGGCTGCTGACTTTTCGCAGTTCTTCTATGAGCCGGTTCTCGTTTCCGTTGGCGAACGCCGCTGCGAGAGCGCCAACATCCGCTGAGGTCATTTCACCGCCTATCGCGCCGTCGGTCGGCCCTGTCGCACCCACTCGGCATACGCGGCCTCGGCCTCCTCGCGGCTGTCCAGATCCCGGCCGCCCGCCGCATCCTTGCCCTCGCGATGCCACCACCGCCTGAAGTCGGGAAAGTCATCCCGCTGTTCAAGGCCGTACCACCGGTCGCGCCTGCCGATCCTGCCGCCGCGCAGACGATCGCGTCGCGGCCCCCTCACGCCATCCTATGCGCCTGCCAGGTGCCGGTGCCGAACTGGGTCAGGTTGACGATACCCTGGTTCTGCGGGCCGGCGGCGCCGAGCGCGACCTCGCCCTGCATTGCGCCGTCCCCGGCCCTGCCGCTGAAGCGGTAGGAGATCCGCGTCCCCTCGTAATGCCCGTCAAAGGCGAAGCGGACCTCGTCGGAGCGGATCTCGCCCAGCACCGGTCCCTCGAACTGGGCCGAGCGCTGCCGACCGGACAGGCGCTCCCCATCCTGCCGCAAACTGACGTCGTGCACGCGCCGGCCGTGCAGAAACGCGACCTCGACCCGCCACTCCCCGGCGAGGTCGCGCAAGGGCGCCACCGCCGCTTCCGGCGCGCCGCGGTCGAGCCGGCCGAGCGCGGCGGCGAGTGCGGCGCCGACGAGGGCGGCTTCGCCCGGTTCCAGGTTGAACGGGTCAATCGCGATCGCCTCGGGGCCTGCCGAATTGTCGTCGAGCACGATCCGCGGTTCGCCGTCGAGCAGTTTTTGCCGCAGCGTGAGGCCGTCGATCGGGTAGCGGGCGCGGTCCCAGGACACCAGCAGCCGCGGCACGCGATCGACCCCGGCGGGATCGAGGATTTCGGTCTCGACCCCGGGAAGCCGCCGGACCCGCCGGGCGAGGATGTCGAGATCGTCGTACCAGCGGCGCCGCTCGGCCGCGGCGTCGCGCTCGCCGAACCAGTATTCGAGCGCGGTCAAAACGCCGATCACATCCTCCTTCGACACCTTCATCGGCCGGCCGAACGCCTGGTGCGGCGAGGCGTTGCGCCAGGCCGCCGTCACGAGCGCTTTGCTGCCGAGCAACAGGCCGCTGGTCTGCGGCCCGCGCAGAAACTTGCCGCCGCTGTAGACGACGAGATCGGCGCCGCGCGCGAGCCACGGGCTCGGGCGTTCGATGTGCTCGGAGGCGGCGTCGACGAGGATCGGGATCCGGAGCGGCTTGACGCGTTCGGCGATCTCTTCGAGGCGGAGCGGTCCCTGCGCCTCCTCCTTGCCGAGCAGGACGACCATCGCCACCGGTTCGGCGAGGGCGCGTTCGAGAGCGGCGCGTCCGTCGATCTCGATCATATGCGTGCCGACCATCCGCACCGCCTGGTCATAGGCAAAGCGCTGGTTTTTCGGGATCACGACGCGGTTCGTCATGCCCTCGGTGAAGGGCAGCCGCAGCATCCTGACCGGGTCGTTGCCGGCGACGCAGGCCGCCGTCGCCAAGGCCACCGCGGCGGCGCTGCCGCAGGTCACGAGACCCCATTCGGCCCCGGTCAGTTCGGCAATGCGCCGCCCCGCCGCCTCCATCAATTCGTCGAGATTGACGAAGTGGCGCGCGGCTTCGGCCATCGCCGCGCGCACCTGCGGCAACATCAGGCTGCCGCCATGCATCGTGCGCACGCTGCAGCAGTTGATGAACGGCCGAACGCCGAGCGCGAGATAGGGATTGGCGTTCATGGCACCTCCGAACCGGTCCGGCGCCCATTATAGCAGCGGCCGGCGGGATCGTGCGCGGAGCCATTTCGCCTCTGCGGTGTTTGATCGGCAGAGAGCCAAGGGATGAACCAGATGACCGATACGCAGAACAGCGGTAACGGCTCGATGACGAACGAGCAGCGGATGGACGAGATCCGCGAGAACGTGCAGGGGCTGGCGAACTCCCGCCAAGTCGGTGAGGCGCTCGACCGGCTGCGCGCCTTGATCGACCAGACCACTCAGATGTTGCGCGACTTCACCCAGCAGAGCGGGCAATGGACCCAGGCCGCCCAGAACCGAGCGAGCGAGATGGCGCGGCAATTGCGCGATCAGAGCGGGGTCGCCGTCGATTCGGTGTCGCACCAGGTCGAGCAGAACCCGCTGATGAGCATCGGGATCGCCTTCGCCGTCGGCTTTCTATGCGCGGCGCTGATCCGCCGCTGAGCGGGTCGCCGATCCGTCCGGCTTGGTGATCAGGGCGGCGTCCCCCTATATCTCGGGGCATGGACGCCGCCCCTGCCGAGATCCGTGAAGAGACCGCCCTTGTCCTGTTTTCCGGCGGGCAGGATTCGACGATCTGCCTTGCCTGGGCGCTCGCGCGCTTTGCCGCGGTTGAGACCATCGGCTTCGACTATCGCCAGCGCCACCGTATCGAACTCGACTGCCGCCCCGTCATCCTCGACCGGATCAGGCAGGAGTTTCCGCCCTGGGGGCAGAGGCTCGGCGAGGATCACCATGTTGATCTCGGCGTCCTCGGCGCGTTGAGCGAGACCGCGCTGACCCGCGACCGCGCGATCACTTTCACCGAGAGCGGCCTGCCCAACACCTTTGTTCCGGGGCGCAATCTCATTTTCTTCGCTTTTGCCGCCGCGATCGGGTATCGGCGCGGCGCCCGCCATCTTGTCGGCGGCATGTGCGAGACCGATTATTCAGGCTATCCCGACTGCCGCGACGACACGTTGAAATCCCTGCAGGCGACCTTGTCGCTCGGTCTCGATCACCGCTTTGTCATCCACACGCCACTGATGTGGCGCGACAAAAGGGCGAGCTGGGAACTGGCGCAGCGGCTCGGCGGCGAAAAACTGGTCAGGCTCGTGCGCGACGAGACGCATAGCTGCTACAACGGCGAGCGCGGGCGGCGCCACGACTGGGGCCGCGGCTGCGGCGAATGCCCGGCCTGCGTGTTGCGCCGCAAGGGCTGGGAGGCATTTGCCGCGGGCGGATCGAGATGAGTTACGCGGTCAAGGAGATCTTCTACACATTGCAGGGGGAAGGCGCGCAGAGCGGCCGGCCGGCGGTGTTCTGCCGCTTTGCCGGTTGCAATCTGTGGTCGGGGCGCGAGGAGGACCGGGCGCGCGCGGTCTGCACGTTCTGCGACACCGATTTTGTCGGCGTCGACGGCAGCCTGGGCGGCCGCTACCGCGACGCCGCTGCGCTCGCCGAAGGCATCGCCGCTTTATGGCCGCCCGAGGACGCCAATGGGCATGCCGGCGGGCGCTTTGTCGTGTGCACCGGCGGCGAGCCCTTGCTGCAGCTCGACCCGCCGCTGATCGCGGCGCTGCATGCGCGCGGCTTCGAAATCGCGGTCGAGACCAACGGCACGCTGCCGCCGCCCTCCGGCATCGACTGGCTGTGCGTCAGCCCGAAGGCGGGCG
Organism: Allostellaceae bacterium; assembly: GCA_035252905.1. Classification (GTDB taxonomy): domain Bacteria; phylum Pseudomonadota; class Alphaproteobacteria; order ATCC43930; family CGMCC-115725; genus AP-15. The sequence goes on from DATFCQ010000145.1 coordinate 14,542, forward strand.
CCCCCTTCGTCCTGAGCGGCGGCGACGAATTGAAGATCGTCGTGCCGCAGCACGGTCTCGACCCGCTCGACTTCGCCCGCCTCGCCTTCCGCCGCTTCTCGGTACAGCCGATGGACGGACCCGAGCGCGCGCGCAACACGGAATGGGCGATCGCCTTCTGCCTCGCCCACCCGCAATGGCAGTTGTCCCTGCAGACCCACAAATTGAGCGGGTTCCGCTGAGACTGTGAAAGAACTCGGATATAGAGACAGAAATTGGCAGATTCTTCCATTGTCATCCCGGCGGAGGCCGGGATCCACTCCTCCGCCACTCCGAATTTCCCAACTGAGGGGGAGCGGCAGGGCCTGCCGGACGATATCTCCTTCGGAGAATTGCTCGCCTCTTGTCCGGTCGCGCGCAAGGACCTGCGCCCGCGGCGGGCCGCCCGTGCCTTTCGGCAGAGCTTTCAAATGAGCGATGCGATGCAAGGTGAGCACGGAGCGAGCCATAGGCGATGACGGAGCAGCAGGAGAACCCCATCCGCCCCTCGGGGCGCGCGCCGGGGGCGATGCGCGCGGTCGTGCTCGTCGCCGGCGTTGCCAAATACGCCGAGGGCTCGTGCCTCGCCAAATTCGGCGACACCCACGTTCTGTGCACCGCGACGGTCGAGGAGCGGGTGCCGCCCTTTCTGCGCAACACCGGCCGCGGCTGGGTCACCGCCGAATACGGCATGCTGCCGCGCGCCACCACAACCCGCACCGAGCGCGAGGCGGCGCGCGGCCGGCAGGGCGGCCGCACCCAGGAGATCCAGCGCCTGATCGGGCGCAGCCTGCGCGCCGTCACCGATCTCGTATTATTGGGCGAGCGCCAGATCCGCATCGACTGCGACGTGTTGCAGGCCGACGGCGGCACCCGCACGGCGGCGATAACCGGCGGCTATGTGGCGCTCCATCAGGCCCTGCAGCGGCTTGTCGCGGCGGGGCAGCTCGCCGCCATGCCGCTCGACGACACTGTCGCCGCGGTGTCGTGCGGCGTCCTCGCCGGAAGGGCCGTGCTCGATCTCGATTACGCCGAGGATTCGCGGGCGATGACCGACGCCAATTTCGTGCTGACCGGAGCGGGCGGCATCGTCGAGATCCAGGCAACCGCCGAAGGGGCGCCGTTCGACGAGGCGCTGTTTGCCGAGATGCTGCGCCTGGCGCGGCTCGGGACCGCGGCGCTGACCCGGCATCAGCGCATCGCCCTCGGTCTCGGATAAAGCGATGGCGCGGCATTTTGCCGGCGGCCGGCTAATCATCGCCAGCCATAACCGGGGCAAGATCGTGGAGATCGCGGCCTTGTTGGCGCCCTATGCCGTCGCGACCGTTGCCGCCGCCGCGCTCGCCATCCCCGAGCCCGAGGAGACCGGCGTCACGTTTGAGGAGAACGCGGCGCTGAAGGCGCGCCATGCCGTCGCGCATAGCGGCCTGCCGGCCTTGGCCGACGATTCCGGGCTCGTCGTCCCGGCGCTCGGCGGCGCTCCCGGGATCTATTCGGCGCGCTGGGCCGGCCCCGGGAGGGACTTCCGGGCGGCGATGGAGAAGGTCCGCCGCGCGCTCGGCGACGGCGACCCGGCCGCCCATTTTGTCGCCGTCCTCGCCCTCGCCTGGCCCGACGGTCATTGCGAGTGCTTCCGCGGCGAGGTCGCAGGCCGGCTCGTCTGGCCGCCGCGCGGCGAGCGCGGCTTCGGCTACGACCCGATCTTTGTGCCGGAAGGCGGCGCCGAGACCTTTGGCGAGATGGACCCCGATGTAAAACACGCGCAGAGCCATCGCGCCCGCGCTTTCGAGAAGCTCGTCGCAGAATGCTTTGAAGGGCCGGATGCATGAGCGGCCTATTATCCGCATCGGCCCCCATCCTCTCGCTCCCTCCCTCCCCCGCGGTTGCGGGGGAGGGCCGGGGTGGGGGCTGCGTCCGCGAGCCGCTCGCCGTCTACATCCACTGGCCGTTCTGCCGGTCGAAATGCCCCTATTGCGACTTCAACAGCCATGTCCGCGCCGGGATCGACGCGGCGCGGTGGACGCGCGCGCTGCTTGCCGATCTCGACAGCGAGGCGGCGCTCCTGCCCGGACGCGAAATCGTCTCGGTCTTCTTCGGCGGCGGCACGCCGTCGCTGATGCCGCCCGAGACCGCGGCGGCCTTGCTCGACCGGGTGCACAAGCTGTGGCCGGTCGCGCCCGCTCTCGAAGTGACGCTCGAAGCCAACCCCAACTCGGCCGAAGCCGACCGCTTCCGCGCCTTTGCCGCGGCCGGCGTCAATCGCCTGTCGCTCGGCGTGCAGTCGCTCGACCCGGCGGCTTTGCGTTTCCTCGGCCGCGCCCACGACCGCGCCGAGGCCTTGGCGGCGATCGCTCGGGCGCGCGAGAGTTTTGCCCGTTTCTCGTTCGACCTGATCTATGCCCGCCCTGGTCAGACCGTTCCTCAATGGCGGCGCGAGCTTGACGAGGCGCTGTCTCTCGCCGGCGGGCACCTGTCGCTCTACCAGTTGACGATCGAGCCCGGCACCGGTTTTGCGACCCTGGCCGCGCGCGGCGCCTTCGCCGTGCCCGACGAGGACGAGGCCGCCGCCCTCTACGAGACGACGCAGGACCGCCTTGCGGCGGCCGGGTTGCCGGGTTACGAGATCTCCAACCACGCCCGCCCCGGCGCCGAATGCCGGCACAACCTCGCCTATTGGCGCTACGAGGATTATGTCGGGATCGGGCCGGGGGCGCACGGCCGATTGACCCATGACGGCGCCAAACACGCCGCCCAGCGCCGGCGCGCGCCGGAAAAATGGCTGGAGGCGGTCGAGGGAACCGGGAGCGGCGTCGAGGCGCGAACGGCCCTCGACCGCGACACCGAGATCGCCGAAATGCTGATGATGGGATTGCGCCTCACCGAGGGGATCGCGCGCCAGCGCCTCGAACAGGCCGCCGGAAGCGATCTCGAAACGCTGTTCGGGGCGCGGCTTGCGCCGCTCGTCGACGGCGGGTTTCTAGAGGTCGATGAGACCCGCCTCGCCGCCACCGCCGCCGGCCGGCAGCGGCTGAACGCGGTCCTCGCCGCCCTGCTGGCGTAACGCCATAGCGGCGGAATGCGCTCCGCTTTTCCGCCCTACACTCCACCACCCCCGTAGGGCGGAATAGCGCAGCGTATTCCGCCACTATTACAGCGGCGGCTAACCCCCGACCGCGGCAAAACTCTGCGGCGCCGGGCTGACCACGACGGCGCCCTGCGGCGCGACTTCGAGCACGGCGAGGCCGCGCTCGACGAGGCCGTTAGGGGTGAAGCGGAACAATCCGTCGACGCCGGTGAAGCCGCTCGGGTTCAGGATCGCCTGCTGCGAGAACGGCTGCGCCCCGCCCTCGTGCGCCAGGACCGCGGCAAGCGCGGCGGCGTCAAAGCCGAGCGAGGCGAGGCGCGGCGGCGCGTGCCCGTAGGTCGCCTGGAACCGGGCGTCGAAGGCGCGCCGCGGGTCGGGCGGCGAGGCCGCGAACCAGCCGCCGACAAGGGCCGGGTCCTTGCCGATGTCGGGCACGTCCCAGAGGCCGCTGCCGAGCAGCCGGACCTGCGGCTGGTCGAGCCCTGCCTGCTGCAATTGTCCGGCGATCTGGTCGAGCCGGGCGCCGCCCTCGGGCACCAGGAGCGCCCCGAAGGGCGGGGCCGGCGCGGCCGCCGCAGCATCGGAGTTGCCGGCGGGCGCGCCGCCGAGGGTCCGAATCGCGGCGGCACTGTCGGCTTCGCTCGGGCCGTAAAACGCGACCTTGGCCACCGTGCCGCCATTCGCTGCGGCGACGTCGCGGAGCGCCTCGGCCATCAGGTGGCCGTAAGGCGTGTCGGGGGCCAATGCGGCAAAGCGGTCGAGCCCGCGCTCATGGGCATAGCCGACCTCGCGCACGACCTCCTGCCGCGGCAGAAAGCCCATTAGAAAGACCCCGTCGCCGGCGAGACGGGTCACCGTCGAGAAGGCGATGATGTTGACATGGGCGTCGCGGGCGATCGGCTTGACCGCCTCGACCTCGGCGGCGAGCAAGGGCCCGAGGATCAGCCGGGCGCCGTCGGCGATCGCCGAATGCGCGGCGGCGGCGGCGCCCGCGGGCGTGCCGCCGGTGTCGCGAGGCACCAGGGTCATGTCGCGGCCGGTCTCGAACAGGGCAAGCTGCGCCGCGTCGAGGATCGCCTTGCCGAGCCCGGCATTGGCGCCAGAGA
>DATFCQ010000146.1:0-42991 GCA_035252905.1 Allostellaceae bacterium
AATGCCGCCAGCGCCCGGCGCTGCGCCGCGTCCGCCATGACAGGAGATTTGCCCGCCATGAGCCTCGGCCTCCTCCCAAAGCCTACCATCCTCAGGAGTCAACGCTGCGATCCGTTGGCCGAGCCGCACAAATTTGCTTAGGCTGGCTTTGCTGGCGAGCGAAGGTGCTGATGGAGCGCCCAGGCCGCAGCAGCAGACCCGCTGATCCCTGCCCATATCTCGAATGCCCGCGCCCTCATGGCACGGTAGTCACTGGCAGGAGCGTGGTCGCGGTGGAGAAGGAAAAGATTGTTGATCTGGTCGTGAGCAGAGAGGAAGCGTTGTAGCTGCCCCGCCGATTTGAACCGCTTCATCTGCCGTTCTCGTCGTCGTGTCGGGTGGTGTGAATTCTCCGCCCGGTTGTTCAGGCCCTTGTGCTTCCAGTGCTCGACCGAGGGCATCACCTCACCCTTTGCCGCCGCGTAGCTGGCCAACTTATCCGTGATCATCACCCGAGGGGCTCGGCCCTGCCGCTTCAGCAATGTGCGCAGCAAGCGTTTCGCGGCCTGCTTGTCCCGACGGCTCTGGACGAGCACGTCGAGCACCATCCCGTCCTGGTCGACCGCACGCCAGAGCCAGTGCTGCACTCCGGCTATCTTGATAGCGACCTCATCCAGGTGCCACTTATCCCCAGCGTGGGGGAGCCGTCGCCGGATCCGGGTGGCGAATTCCCGGCCGAACTTGAGCGCCCACTGCCGGATGATCTCATGGCTGACGATGATGCCGCGCGCCGTCAGCATCTCCTCGACCATGCGCAGGCTCAGGGGAAAGCGGAAGTAGAGCCAGACGGCGTGGCTGATGACCTCGGCTGGGGATCGATACCCGGCATAGGGCGAGGGGGTAGCTGATGAGCTCATTCCAGATGTCTACCGGGCCAGCTCCCATCCGGCTACCCCGCTCGACCTGACGGTGCCGCCCCAGGCGCTCGGGTCGGCATGAGTGGTATTTCCCTGCTGGGATACCACTACAAGGGAAATCTCCCGGCCTTATCACGGATGATACCTGTCGTGAGCAAGGTGGCCCTTATGCCGGCCGCGTTCAGGTTCGGCAGCTCGCCGCAGCGCCCACACCGTACGCTCGAGATGCAACTGGCCGGACTTGGCTTTGGCCACCATGCCGTGGAAATACCCTCCTGGCGTCGTCCGGAAATGTGCCGGATCCTTGGTCGACACGATTGCCAGAGCCACCGCTGCCATTTCTCGGCCCATGATGAGGCAGGCTTCGGCCCATAGGAATTTCGATACCCCGAGTTCGTGCCGCAGCCAGTCTGCGGCATCGACAAGCTCCGGCCAGGTCGGGTTCGGTCCTTCCAGGTAGGGTCTCAGCTTCGGGCTCAGCCGTACCAGCTCATCCGGAACTATGCCGTGCACCCTATCCTTTTCCGGGCACTGCCATGTCTCGGGTGTCTGGGAGGGCAAAAGAGGCTCCTCCCCTCCCCTGCTACGTTTGTTGCCTGCGATTACGGTATCCTGATCAGGATTAGGTTTAGGCTTGTAATTATGTTGGTGGGGACGGCCTTCCGTCTGCTTGGGGATGGAATCCCCCAATTTGAGCAGGCTCTCCAGGCGCTCGCGCGCCGCAGCCTGCCGGCCTTCGAGGCTCCTCACCCCGGCTTCCATCGCGTCTGGGCTCTCGATGCCCTTGAGTGCACGCGTCAGGGCCTCTGCTTCGCGCGCCAGCGTCTGCCACTCCTCGCCCGCAAAGCCGAACTCGGCCGCAGTCTCGAGGATCTGGACGACGCCCTTGCGCGCGATCGTCGCCCGCCGGCGAAGACGCCCCATTAGAGCGCGTTCCGCCTTCCCCTCCTCCGTTAGCCGCACGAACTCGGCATAGCGTACGGCGATCGGCGACAGATCGAAACCGTAAGCCTCGACGATGCGGCCTTTCGGATCGCGCTTCCCGTAGCGCTTCCCGTTCGGCGAATCCCGCATCGTCACCAAGCCGAGCTCGATCAGCCACCGATTGGTATACTTCGCCTGCGTCGATGATAGCCCGAGCGCCTCCTGCTGCATCGCGGCCGAGGGCCAGACGATCGGCCGGCGGTCCTCTTCCCAATCCTGCGGCTGGGTGAAGCGGAACAGCCAGTCGATCGCGTACACCAAGCGCGACGAGATGCCGAGCCGCGGTGCCGCCGCTTTGAAGGCGGCGAGCAGCTGCCCCGGCGATGTGACCCCTTCGGGCAGCCCGGCAAAAGCCTCCGCCGCGCGGTCGGCCTGGAGCAGCCCCGGCGTCAGCCGCCGGAAACCAGTCGGGGTGTAGGCAAATTTCTCCTGTGGCGCCCCTGGGGCGCAATTCTCTGCCATCGGATCCCTCTCTTCTGGTCGGATCGCGACGGGCAAACCTTCACCGTTCACGGAAACGGCAATTTCCGTTGACAAATGAGGCGTCTATGGGCTAGCGTCGGAATTGCGCTAGGTTCCGACGTAGGCCGTTAAGCCCGTCACGAGTTTCGAAAGCCCGCCCGGCAAGGCGGGCTTTCGAATTTCAGGATAAGTTAGCTTCCGTATTTCTCTCCCTATCTGAATGTTCCGCGAATGATACTGGCTCTGGATGTACGGCTAGTAAGATTTGCGCGATTCAGGGCCAAGAGTATAGCTGCCGCCTCTGAATACCTCGCTTGCGAACAAACCAATAATCCAGACCTACGCTATCTTTTGTCTGCTGCCCGCGAGAACGGCTCGGCGTCTGCCAGTTGGCGAGCACACAATGCTGCCGGGTAGAACGAAAAAAGCGCGGCGCAGTGCGGCAGGATCAGAGTGTTGTAGCTGAAGACCCGCATCGAGCAACTCGACTCGCGCCTCGGGATAGGCACGAAGGGCGAGTTTGATCGAATCAATAAAGGTATCCTTAAATTGATATACCGGCTCGCCCCGATTTCCAAATTGTGTTGTAAGTTGTCGCCATGTGACAGTTTCGGATGCATTTGGCTCAATCAGCGGCAACCGGTAGCATAGGAATGTAAGTATATCGATGGCCATTGCATTATGGGCAACCTGACGCAGGCGAGTTGTTGGAATAGGGATAGAATAATTACGAAAACGATCGAATGCTGTCTGTGAGAGGAGAAAGCCGGCCGGCCATCTCATGTCACTGATCTTTCCGGCCGACACCTTCTCGAGGTCATTATCCTGGAACACGCCTGCTTCGATGAGAGCCTCATGCTTGAAAGGCTGAAAGCCGTCCTCTCGCCGAAAGACCATGCTGAATTGGGCGAATGCAAGTCTCAGGAACTGCTCCTTCGTCGCCACAACCGAGCCCCTTGGACCCCACTCCGGTGAGATCCCGACGGCACGTAGCCAGTCCGTAATTTTGCCGATCTCGATCCAACGGTCGTCGGAACGGCGGACAGGATCTTTCGCTTCCGTGGCAAGCCACATCGCCAGTAATCGTGCCTTGGGACCAAACGGAAGCCCGGCAACAAAGCTGCTTCCGCCTGGTAGAGCGATTTCGGGCGACTGAACCGTCAGTGCAAACCGTTCGTCCTGTCTCTTCCACACCAAGGTATTGTCGCGCGGGCGACGGAGCGGCAGTCCGGCAATACAAAACCCGTTCAGCAGGAACGAGACGTCCAGCTGGTCCTCCGAAAGCCTGCCAAGCTCCCCAGGAACCTGAGCATCCTCCCCTTCCCAGAGCAGGAGCTGTTCGTATTTCGTTGCCATAACGGTATCACCGGTAGCAAAGCATCTTCATCATACATACGGCAAATTGGCCGAATAGGAGCTTGCCACCGGAAACTCACCGATTTTCGTCAGAATCTCTCGGCAAATCACCGGTCTAAGTTGATATACCACCGGAAAGTCACCGGTTCAGGATGGTTGCGGGCCAGCACCAAAACCTGGAGATATGGAAAGGAGCGCGTACACCGGTGATTTTCCTGTCTCCCGGAGCTCCCGCAAGTCCGAATCGGGCCCGCTCAGTTCATCGATAGGCCCTTGCCCGGGGTCACCAGTGATTTTCCGATCCCTTGAAGGTCAATCGGCAGGTGATTTTCCGGGCAAGATCGACAGAGTGGCGAGCGGCCGGCTTTGGCGGTACCGATGCTCAACTACATGAGCGAGCTCGGCTCTCGCCGCTCACCGGCGGGTCCTCCGCACCGATGAGTTTCCGAGGCCGGCCGCAAACGAGCATGGCAGTTCGTCGGACGCGGAAGTGCGGCCGGCCTCGGAAAGTCACCGGCAGCGAGGATTATGAGGACCATTGGAGGCACATGGCATGCCCCTACAGGGAGGCTTCCGGACCGGTATAAACCGGAGACATGGGTGACAGTTTATACCAACTCTCGCTGATCAGAACCCATAGGTCCATTCGCGGAAGCCGATCGACATGATAGCCCAAGGCCGAGCGACGAGTTCGTTCCAGGCGTGGCAGCAGTGATCGACAATATTGCGATAGGAATGGAACACCCGGTTGGAGAGCCAATTGCCCCGCATGAACTGCCAGACGTTCTCGACCGGGTTGAGTTCCGGGCATTTCGACGGCAGCGGCAGCAGGGTGATGTTTGCCGGCACGACGACCCGGTCCGACAGGTGCCATGCGGCCTGATCGAGCAGCAGTACGGCATGCGCCCCCGGCGCCACCATGGCGGTGATCTCGACCAGATGCAGGTTCATCGCCGCGATGTCGCAGCGCGGCAAGACCAAAGCCGCCCCTTTCCCCTCCTGCGGGCAGATCGCACCAAAGATATAGGCCGAGGCGGTGCGTTGGTCGTGCGGAGCCACCGGTCGCGTGCCGCGCTTGGCCCAGCGCCGGGTGATCTTGTTCTTCTGCCCGATGCGGGCTTCGTCCTGAAACCACACCTCTATCGGCTGGCCTGCGGCCTCATGCTGCGCGATGTCCGCCACACGCGCGGCGCAGTTTTTTTAAAAGCCTCCAGGGCGGCGGGATCCTGGGCGTGATGACGGGGGCGGGCGGTCAGCTTGCGATAATCCATGTCGCGCAACATCCGGCTCAGCGTCTGCGGGCTGACCGAAATGCCAAACTCGGTGAACACCCACTGTACCAGGGGTCACCGCACGATCTGTTCAAAATCGTACGTTAAGCTGCCCGCGGCAGGAACGCGGCGCGAACATCGCGCAGCGACCGGAACCCCGCTTCAGGTTTGGCGGTGGACCACACGTAATCGCCGGTCAGGGCAATGTGCTCCCAGCCGAGCGGGGCGACATGTGCCAACAGGTTATCAGGAACGGCGACGCGCTGCGCCCGAAGCTGTCGCACGGCGCGGTCGAGATAGACGGTATTCCAGTGCACGATGGCTGCGGTAATCAGGCTGAGGCCTGAGGCGCGAAAGCTCTGGTTTTCAAACGTGCGGTCGCGGATCTCACCCTGGCGATGGAAGAACACCGCGCGGCGCAGCGAATTGCTGGCTTCGCCCTTGTTCAGCCCGGCATGGCTGCGCCGGCGCAAGTCGGGGTCTGACAGCCATTGCAGAGTGAACAGCGTGCGCTCGATCTGCCCGAGCGTTCGCAGGGCGCGCGACAGGGCGTTGCCGGGACCAGCCGCGGCAAGCTTGCGCAGGATCACCGACGGCAGCACCGCGCCGGCCTCGATCGAGGCCTTGAGACGCAGGAGCTCGGGCCACTGACCGATGATCGCAGCGGGGTCGATCGCCCCGCCGATCAGCGGCTCCAGCAGCGGATACGTGCCGGGCTTCTCGATCGTGTAGAGCTTGCGGTCCTTCAGGTCCTTGATCCGCGGCGCGAACAGGAAGCCGAGCAGGCAGCAGAGGCCGAACACGTGCTCGGTCGCACCGGCCGTGTCCGTGTAATGCTCGCGGATGCGCAGATCGGTCTGGTGCACGTGATGCATCAGGCCATCGAGGACGTAGGGCGCCTCGCTCACTGTCGCCGCGATCACTTGCGTATAGAACGGGCTGTAGCGCCCAGAGACGTGAGTATAGAACACGAACCCCGGGTCGATGCCGTATTTGGCGTTGATCGCGCCGCCGGCGCCGGCGCGCCCGCCGGCCCGGAAATACTGGCCGTCCGAGGAGGCGGTTGTGCCGTCGTCCCAGACCGCCGCCATGGGATGCTTGTGGTGCGCGTTGATGATGGCAGCGCGCGCGGCGACGTAATTGTCGTCGCTGATGTGCCACTGCGCCACATTCACCAGGTGGTGGTAGCTGATGCCGTGCGAGGCGTCGGCCATGCGGGCCAAGCCGAGATTGGTGCCGTCGGCGAGCACCGCGGCCAAGAGCGCCGGCTTGTCCGACGCCGGACTGCCGGTGCGCAGATGCGTGAAGCGATCAGCGAAGCCGGTCCAGGCATCGACATCACTCAGGAGCTCGGTGATGCGCACCCGTGGCAGCATGCCGTTGAGCCGGATTGCCAGATCGCGCGCCGCCTCCGGCACGGCTGCCTTCATGCGCGCGATATAGAGCGCGCCGTCTGTGATCTCGACGCCGTCAAGCTCGCCGCGCGCGGCTCGCGCCATCACGAAATTCAGGCGCTCGCGCAACGCCGCGGCGCGGTCTTCCACAAACCGGGTGGGATCGGTTTCCTGGCCGATGTCGCGGTCCCGTCCCGCTTCGGCGGGCAGCAGATAATCTTCGAAGGCGCGGTAATCCCGGCTGCCCGCGACCCAGATGTCGCTGCCGCGCAGCCGCTCGCGCAGCGTGGCGAGCACGGCGACTTCGTAAAGACGACGGTCAGCCGCGCCGTTGGCGAAGATCAGCTTGCGCCATTTCGCCGGCAGGAACGAGGCCGGTGGGCGCTTCGGCAGCGCGCGGGCGCCATTGCGCTCCATCGCTTTCAGGATCTCGACCGCGGCCAGCACCGGGTCTCGCGGTATGTTCGACTCGAAGCGGAACACCGCCAGAAAACGCGGGCTGAACCGGCGCAGCACGGAATAGCGCTCGGCCGCGGTGACCAGGATATCCTGATCGGCGACATCGGCGACCGCGCCGATGATCGGTAAGGCATTGTCCAGCCGCTTCAGCCCGACCTCGCGGTCCACCACCGCAACGCCGTCCTCGCCCGTCGCTTGCGCCTGCTTGAGTGCGGCGATGGTGCGGCGAAACAGCAGCAGCGCCTTCGCGACGTCGCTCTTGGTGGCCTGGAAGCGCCGCTCGTCCCGGTTCTGCGCCTTGCTGAATAGCGACCCGATGTACTTCTCGAACATGGCGAGCGTTGCATCCGTGAGCCGCGCCTCCAGGTCGGCGGTTTGCACGACCAGGATCGCAGTACGGCGCGCCGGCTCGAGATCGGCAATGTGCTGCACCGTCATCGCGGCGGCCTCCGCGAGCAGCCGACCGAGACGGGTGGGGTGGATTCGCTTGAGGTGTGAGGCATCGATGCCAAGCCCGCGCACGTATTGGGGTCACGCCATAGAACGGATGGTGGATTCACGCTACGCGGACGGACCAAGAACATTATGCGGCATGAGCCGTGATTGCAGCGGGGACGCGCAGCTGGCGGAAGCCGTCCGGTGCCAGGCCGGTGTCGGCATCCCACAGATAATCGCCCGTCAAATTGATGTGCTGCCAGCCGACAGGCGCCAGATGGGCCAGCAGCGCATCCGGGATCATTTCGCCGCCGCGGCGCAGGGCATCGAGGGCACGGCCGAGATAAGCGGTGTTCCAGAGCGCAATGGCGGCGGTGACGAGAGCGAGCCCGCTCGCACGGTATTGCTGGGCCTCGATCGCACGATCGCGTAAGCGGCCGAGGCGGTGGAAGCAGACGGCGCGGACCAGGGCGTTGCGCGCTTCGCCCTTGTTCAGCTCCGCCGTGGTCTGGCGCCGCAGACCCGGCAGCTCGATCCAGTCCAGCATGAACAGCGTGCGCTCGATCCGCCCGATTTCGCGCAGGGCCAGCGCCAGCCCGTTCTGGCGGGGGTAGGCGCCGAGGCGCTTGAGCAGGAGCGAGGCGCTGGCCGCCCCGGTGCGCACCGAGGTCGCGAAGCGCAGGGCATCGTTCCAGTGGGCCGTGATCAGCTTTTCGTCGGCGCGCCCGCCGATGAACGGCGCGAGCACCGGCCATGCGCCGGTCGGTCCCAAGGTGTAGAGGCGTCGCTCGGCCAGGCTGGGGATGCGCGGGGCAAAGTAGAAGCCGATGAGGTAGCCCAGGGCGAAATTGTGATCGCTGACGCCGCCGCCGTCGGTGTGATGGGTGAGGATGCTCAGGTCGGCCTCATGATAGAGCAGGCCGTCGATGATATAGGCGGCCTCTCCGGAGGGCGGGATCGCGACCGTGTGGTACGGCGCTTGGCGGGCCGAAAGGTGCGTATAGAAGAGCATGGATGCCGTGCGCCCGTAATGGGCGTTGACCGCCCCCACAGCCTCGCCGCGGCCGCCGGTCAGGAAGTGCCGGCCATCCGAACTGGATACATCGGCGGCGCCGAACAGGGCAGCAAGCGGCTGGCGCTGCTGGGCATTCACCAGGGTCGCGAGCGCTTGGCGATAGGTTTCCTCGCGCAGGTGCCAGGCGGCCGTCCAGGCGAGCTGTCGATAGCTGGCGACCGAGCAGGCCTCGGCCATCCGGGTCAGGCCGAGATTGGTGGCGTCGGCCAGCACCGCGGTGAGCACGACGCGCCGATCCTCGGCCGGCGCGCCCGAATGCAGGTGCGTGAAGGCGCTGCTGAAGCCGGTCCAGCGATCCACCTCGGCGAGCAGATTGGTGATGCGCAGGTTCGGTATCATCGCGTACAGCCGATCGGCCAGAGCCTCGGCTTCCGCGGGGGTGACGGCCTTGAGCGGTGTGATCTTCAGCTCATCGCCCTTGATCCGCACGTCTTCCAGTCGGTCCGCCGCCGCTTTGGCGCTCACCTCGGCGAGGCGCCGTTCCAGCAGGGCGCGCCGCTCGGCGAGATATTCCTCGGCTGTCTTCGGGCCGCGAGAGGAAGCGGTCCGGCCTCGCGCATCGCGGCGAACCGGGCGGGCGGGATCAGCTGATCCTCGATGGCGCGCCATTGGCGGCTGCCCTCGACCCAGATGTCGCCGGCGCCCAGCCGGTCGCGTAGCGCCAGCAGGGTGGCCGTCTCCCAGATACGGCGCCGTCGGTTGGCCGTTTCAGCGCCCACAACCGCTTCGCGCCAAGCCGGACGGAGAAAGCTCGTCGGCAGGCTGGGCGGCCATTTCTGGCCGCCGTTCTCGTAAATCGCGCGCAGAAGCTCGATCGCGCGCAGGGTCGCGGCGGCCGCCGGCACGGCATGAAAGCGCAGGGACCCGAGGAACAGCGGCCCGAGCCGATGCAGCACCGGCCAGGCCCGCGCGGCCAGGGCCGGCAGGTCGGTTTTGTCCGGGCGTGCCAGGCGGTTTGCTTCCGCGACGCTGTGGGCCAGCTTGTCCCAGCCGATCGCGGAAGCCACGGCTTCCTGCAAATCGGCGCCGTTCTCCCTGGCCTCGAGCAACGCCGTTCCCAGCCTTGCCAGCAGGCGCACCTTGTCGTTGACCGCCCGGGTGTCGCGCAGCAGGGCGTCGCGCTCGCGGGTCTCAGCGCGACGGAACATGCGACCCACCGCGCGGTCGAACAGGGCAACGGTGTCGTCGGTCAGACGGGTAATCGTGTCGAGCACGGTCGCGACCAGGATCGCGCGGCGGCGCAGGGGCGACAGCGTCCGCAAATGCTGGGCGGTGAAGCGGGCCCCCTCGCGCGCGAGCTTGCGCAGGCGTTCGGGATGCACGCCTTCGGCGCCGGCCAGATCGAGGGCGATCGCCTGGAGGATGGCGCGTTGCTCGATCAGGCGGGCGAGGGCGCGATGGCCGGGAACGCCCGGCGGCTGACGCGCCCAGGCCAGCCTGCTGACCGACGTGCCCTCTTTTGTTGTCAGCAGAGCATCCAGCGCCTTGGCCTGCGCCGGCAGCAAGCCTCGCGCCAGCTGATGCGCGACCTGGCGCTCGGCCAATGCCATGGCGGTGGAGATGAGGTGATCGACAATGAATGGGCCGGGCACAATCAGGCGGCGCCGGCGCAACTCGTCCATCAGAGTCGCCGCGATCTCGGCGGCGTTTGTCGTGGCGAGGGCTACAGGTAACAGCCAGGCGAGAATTTCGCGACGATGGGCCGGCGTGAAGTCGGCAAATCCAAAATCCGTGCGCAGAGCGTCGAGTTGCTCGTAGCGTGTCTGAAAGCGCGCGGCGTAAGCCGCGAGGGCTTCCGGCGTGATGTCAACCTGGTCGGCGATGAAGCGCAGCGCTTCCGCCGGGATCAATTCGCCCGGCCGCAGCAGCCGTCCCGGATAGCGTAGCGCACAAAGCTGCAGGGCGAAGCCCAGCCGATTGCGATCGCGACGGCGCCGATCGATCTCCTTGAGGTCGGTGGCGTTCAGGGTCCAGTATCGGATCAGGATGGACTCCTCGGTCGGCAGGGCAAGCAACTCCCCGAGCTGCGCGGTGGTCAGCACATGGCGTCTCGGCATGGCGGATTGTCCCAGGTAGAGTGTAGTCTGTTCGGTACGCTGCGGGCCCGAACAGGATCAAGGGATTGCCGCCGGTCGTGCGGGGAGAGTTCAATTGGGACAGCGTTCCGCCCTTTACTGCCGGGTTTCCACCGCCGATCAGTCTTGCACGCGTCAGGAGCGCGATCTCGCCGCCTTTGCCGCGCGCGCCGGCTATGAGGTGGTCGGCGTGTTCAAAGAAACGGGTTCGGGCATAAAGCTCGATCGTGCCGAGCGGAAGAAAGTGATGGCGTTGGCCCAGCGGCGCGAAATCGATGCGGTGCTGGTGACCGAACTATCGCGCTGGGGGCGCAGCACGCTCGACCTCTTGCATACGCTGAAGGAGCTTGAAACCTGGCGCGTGTCGGTCATCGCGATGAACGGCCTAGCCTTCGACCTATCGACACCGCATGGCCGCATGATGGCGACGATCATCGCCGGCATCGCCGACTTCGAGCGCGAACTGCTGCAGGATCGCATCCGCTCCGGTATCGCCGCGGCGAAGGCGCGCGGCAAGCGCCTCGGTCGCCAGCCCGGACAGCGGCCGAAATCCGACCGCCTCGCCCCCAAGGTCCTCGCGCTGGTCGCTGATGGCCGCAGCTATCGCCTGATCGCCCGCGAATTGGGGCTGAGCAAAAATACCGTCCTTGAGATCGTCAAGCGGAACCGAGCGATGTCAGAAACGCTGGCTTTCCCGAGCCTACGATCCGAAACATCGTCCGCCACGGCTCTGACACAGGGCGCGGGTTCCGCAACGCGGCGATAGCCGATCGGCTGCACCAGCTGAGGTTAGGGATCGGGATCAACAGGCAAATCGAACGGAGATCCGGCGCGCGTGACGGATCTCCGAGCGCATGTTAACCTTTTTGATCTGCTCCGGAGGAGAGATCATGCCGGAACAGCGGGTCGTGCGCAGGCTCGTGGCAATCCTCGTGGCTGATGTCGCGGGCTATAGCCGGATGATGGGAGTGGATGAGGAAGGCACGCACCAACGCCTCAAAGCCCATCTCGAGCAGCTCGTTGAACCGAAGATCAAGGAGCACAGGGGCCGCACGGTAAAGAACACCGGCGACGGCTTCTTGTCGGAGTTCGCGAGCGTTGTGGACGCTGTGCGCTGCGCTGTTGAGATCCAGAGCGGGATGCGCGCCCGAGAAAGGGATGTTCCGGACGGGCGATGCATCCTGTTTCGGATCGGCATCAATCTCGGCGACGTGATCGTCGAGGAGCACGACATCTTCGGCGACGGCGTGAATGTCGCAGCGCGTCTGGAGACGCTCGCCGAGCCTGGTGGGATCTGCATCTCGCGGGTGGTGCGCGACCAAGTGCGCGATAAACTCGATATTGCATTCGAGGATATGGGCGAGCAGCAGGTCAAGAACATCGCCCGGCCGGTACGAGTCTACCGGGTTCGCGGCGCCGACGCCGCAGACAAGATCTCCTCGGCGCCGGCCGTATCTGTACTGCCGCTGCCAGACAAGCCCTCGGTTGCAGTGCTGCCCTTCACCAACATGAGCGGCGATCCCGAGCAGGAGTTCTTTGCCGACGGGATTGCCGAGGATGTCATTACTGCGCTGTCGCGCTTTCCAGCCTTGTTCGTGATCGCCCGCAATTCCTCCTTCATATACAAGGGCCGCGCCGTCGATGTGAAACAGGTCGGACGCGAGTTGGGAGTGCGCTATGTGCTCGAAGGCGGTTTGCGCAAATCCGGCAACCGCATCCGCGTCACCGCGCAACTGGTCGAGGCCGAGACCGGCAGGCATGTCTGGGCCGAGCGCTACGACCGCGATCTCGCCGACATCTTTGCGTTGCAGGACGAAATCGCCGGGGCGGTAACGATCGCTGTCGCCCCGGCCGTCGAAGAAGCCGAACGCCAGCGCGCGATGCGGAAACCGCCCCAGAACCTCGACGCTTGGGCCGCCTATCAACGCGGCTTATGGCATTTCAGCAAAGGCACGCCGGACGACAACGCTCTTGCGGAGAGGTTCTTTGAGCGCGCCATCGATCTCGACCCGAGCTTCGCCGGCGGCTACACGGGGCTCGCCTACGCCCAAATCCGAGCCACAGGTATGTATGGGAGGCGAAGTCTGGCTGAAATCGAGAACTCGGCCTTGGCATTAGCGCGGCGGGCAGTTTCACTTGACGGCAATGATGCGGAAGCACGTGCGTGTTTCGCGGAGCAATTGATGCGACACGGAAACTACCAAGGCGCACTGGCCGAGGTCGAGTTGGCTCTCACCATCAGCCCGAATCTGGCCAATGCACATGGAGTTCTTGGTGCAGTGTTAATGTGGTCAGGCCAGCCAAAGAAAGGGCGTCCCGCTCTCGAAAAAAGCAGCAGACTCGACCCACGCAATCCGAATCTGAATTTGCGTCTTCTCGACATTGCGATTAGCTACTACTTGTCTCGCGAATATGATTCTGCGGTCGAGGCAGGTAAGCGCGGCATTCGCTCTTACCCTGATCACTCAAACCATTACCGCTGGCTCGCCGCGGCGCTCGGCCAGACCGGTCACATCGAGGAAGCAAAGGAGGTGCTGGCAAAGGCCATTGCGATGGCGCCAGCCGCCTTTGACATGTTTGTCCACCGGCGCGTGCCTTGGCATCGGCCGGAAGATCATGCCCATATGCTCGACGGTCTGCGCAAGGCCGGCTGGTCGGGCTGATGACGCCTTCAGCCCAGCGCGACATTCGGCGCGCAGTGGTGCCGAAGTCGCCTCTCACGACGCTCTTACCGAGATTGCCGACTGCATTGTGCAACGTGGCCGTGTAGGGCGTCTTCTCTGGGACGGATGCGGGCGCTCGGCCATCCGCATGATGATTTCGCGGTCGAAGCTTGTCGGACAGAGGGGCATCCTAATCATCCCTGATGCGGCATGATGTTCCTGATCTGTCCCGCTTGGGGTGAATCCAGCATCCGTTCTATGGCGCGACCCCGTATTCGAGCCGATTGAGCAGCGCGAGCAGATTGGTTGGCGCCGGCGATTCCGCGTAGCCTCGCAGCCAGGCGAAGCGGGACCGCCGCAACGCCGGATCGAAGGTCAGCAGATTTTCGAGCGCCGCTCGCGTTGTATCGGTCAGCCCCTCGGCCAGGGCCTGAAACGCCCGCTTGCGAGCGCGCACGCGCGCGGCGAGCCCAATTCGTTCCAACACCGCCGCGGCCGGGATGAGTACGCGCTCGGCCCGCAAGTGCGCGAGCATGGCCTGCACGATCGGCTCGCCGCGGTCAGTCGCCCAGGCGGCATTGGTGCCGGCGTGCAGGCAGGCGCGCCACTCCGCCAGGCGGAAGCTGCGCAGGCGCAGGTACTGCTGCAGTTCGAGCAGATGTTCCCGGCGGGTCTCAGCTCGATGTGCGTAGTCTTCAAACAGCTTCGGATCGGCGCCCACCTGGTTGGCAACAAAAGTCAGCATGGCCGCCGGCGGCGCTTCCGACGGCTCGAGCGGGCGGCCGGGGTGCCGAAGGGCGCACAGCTGGACCGCAAAGCCCAGACGATTGCTCGGACGGCGCTTGGTCCGCACGAGCGCCAGGTCCTCGGCGCTGAGCACGTAGTGCTTGGCCATCTCGGCGGCTTCGGTCGGGATATTGAAGAGGCGCGCACGCTGTTCGGGTGAGAGGAGGGTTCGGCGCGACATTCGGAACCTCCGGGGTGAGGGCGGAGGGCCTTTCATAAAAGGATTGCCTTTCGGGGCAATTCTGAAACAGGATTGTGAAAGCAGATTCCTGTGGAAATTCGGCATCTCGCAATCTGATGCGCAAACGTTCGTTTGTGAAAGCCGGCACGGGCATGCTGCTCGGCTACGCCCGCGTCTCCAAGGGTGACGAGCAGAGCAATGCCGTGCAGGCCAAGGCCCTCCGCGCCGCCGGCTGCCGCCGCATCTTCGAGGAAACTGCCTCCGGTGGGCGCTGGGACCGGCCCGAGCTGCACCGCATGCTCGACCAGCTGCGCGAGGGCGATGTCGTCGTCGTCTGGAAGCTCGACCGCCTGTCGCGCTCGCTGAAAGACGTGCTCCACATCATGGAGCGAATTGGCGAGGCTGGCGCCGGCTTCCGCTCGCTCACCGAGGCGATCGACACCACCACCCCGGCCGGGCGCATGATGATGCAGATGGTCGGCAGCTTCGCTGAGTTCGAGCGCGCCATGATCCGCGAGCGCACCTCCGCCGGTCTCGCCGCCGCCCGGGCCCAGGGGCGCGTGGGCGGGCGGCGCAAGACGCTTGACGCAGCGAAGCGGCACGAGATCGCCGAGAGCGTCCTCTCCGGACGCAAATCCGGCGCGGAGATGGCGCGCCTCTACAGTATCAGCCAACCGACCGTATCACGCATCGTCGCTCAGCACCGGGTGGCCGGCCTATGGGGCGGGAGCGCCCCGGGGGCAGGGCGGCGCGGAGGATCAGGAGATGCCAGTCTCGAAGAAGCCGCGCGCGAAGAAGACCGCTACCAAGGCCTCGTCGAAACTCAGGGCCGCCATCCCGGCGCTGCCGGACCGGCGCGCGATGGAGCGCTTCCTGGCGGCGCTCGGCGGTCGCGGCGGCGATGACCCGACCGCAAAGGCGCAGGACGTGATGTACGAGGCCTGGGAGCGGACCACCGCCCGGTCCCGGATCGCGCTCGCCCACAAGGCGCTCAGCATCTCGCCGCTCTGCACCGATGCCTACGTCCTACTGGCCGAGGAGGCCGCCCGCACCGTGGAGGAGGCGCGGGACTACTACGCCAGGGGGGTCGAGGCGGGGGAGCTGGCGCTCGGGCCGGAGGGCTTCGCGGAGTATGAAGGCGAGTTCTGGGGCTTCCTCGAGACGCGGCCCTACATGCGCGCCAGGGCTGGCCTCGCGAGCGCGCTGCTGAAGCTTGGCGATGTGGACGGCGCGATCGGCCACTTCCGCGACATGCTCCGGCTGAACCCGAACGACAACCAGGGGATCCGGTATCTCCTCGCGGGCTGCCTGCTGCGGCGAGGCGATATCGGCGCGCTGAAGGAATTGCTGGCGGCCTACGAGGACGAGGGGAGCGCCTTCTGGCTCTACACCCAGGCGCTGCTCGCCTTTCGTGAAGGCGGAGAGAGCGATGAACGGGCCGCAGCATTGGCGCGGGAGGCCTGGGCCGCGAACGAACACGTGCCCGCCATCCTGGCCAGAACGAAGCCACCCACGCCCTCCGAGAGTGGCTACATCACCCTGGGTGGTCCAGACGAGGCAACCGAATACGTCACGGAATGCGGGCCGGCCTGGCACTGCACGCCCGGCGCGGTCGCATGGCTGACCAAGACCGTCGCCACCTTGTCGTCGAAGCGGCGGGCACGCCCAGCCGCGCACTGATCGGCGTTAGCGTACGATTTTGAACAAATCGTCCGGTGACCCCTACCAAGTCGACCAACCGCCAGCGCACCACCCCGTCCACCGCCGGGTTCGGGCCGGCCTCGACGATTTGCTTCAGAGCTTCGCGCTGCTCGGCGTTCAACAGCGGCCGGTTGCCCGGGGCCTTGCCGTCGATCAGCCCGGGCGGACCGTCGGCGTTGAACGCCAGCACCCAGTCCCGCACCGTTTGCACCCCAACACCGCCAATTTTTGCGGCTTCGCGGCGCGATCCCCCGTCGTAGATCGCCGCCAGTGCCAGCAGGCGCCGGGTCTGGTTCGCATCCCGCGAGGTCTTTGCCAGCGCGCGCAAGTGCTGCGCGTCGTAATCTTCGCGAAGCCGCACCGGAGGCCTCATGGCACCCTCCACCGTTTGCCAAGGTGAAGCACAGGGGGGGCGGTTTGGAAACCCCGAAAAGGTGGCACTCAGAGAGAGCTGGTATTAGACGGTCGTGCCCGATATGTGGTGGAAATTGCCGCGGCGGCGTCTCTCCTACCGATAGATTGCGCAGTCAGGCTACCAAATCAAGTGATGGCTTGGCGGGAGGAACGTGCAAGGTTGGCCAACCGTCGACTTTGCGCATCGTAATCTGACCGCTGGCAAGCAAGGCCCAGAACAGCATGCAAGCGGTCTCGGCGCAGGGCAGCAGGCACTGCGTCTTGATCCGCCGCTTGAACTCCTCATGCAGACGTTCGATGGCGTTGGTGGTGCGAAGCGAGCGCCATTGCTCCTCCGGGAAGCGCAGAAAGGTGAACAGCTCCTCGCCTGCTTCTTCGAGGCTGTCGGCGACGGCGCGGCACTTCAGCCGCCACTTGCGCAGAAACGTCCTGCGCCGGATCTCGACCTCCTTGGCGGTCTTGGCGTAGATCATGTCCGTGTAATCGGCGGTGATCTCGTCATAGAGCTTCTTCGGCGCGTGGGCCAACAGATTGCGATGCTTGTGGACGGTGCAGCGCTGCACTGGAACCGCCGGCCACAGGCCGGCCAGCGCCTTTGCCTCCTGAGCTTGTCGAAGGGCCGCTGCCGCCGTCGACAATGAGCAGCTCCGGGGTGGGCAGGCCACGCGCGATCATGTCGTCGAGCAGCGCTCGCCATGCCGCTTCGCTCTCGCCGCCCATATTGCGGACCGCCAGCAGGACCCCTGAGCCTGGCGAAGGGCTGGCCATCGCGCCGCACCCCCAGCGCCACCAGCAGCGACAGGGAGGTCGCCCGGCGGTCGAGGCGCACCCGAACCACGGTGCCGTCGAGCAGCAGCCGGACGATGTCGTCATTGGCCAGCGAGCGCTGCTGCCATCCCTGCCAATCGGCCCGCAGCTTCTGCCAGATCCGGCTGACCGTGTCTTTGCCGACCATCCCACCGACCCTTCGACAGGCTCAGGAGCGCCGCCAACGCCCGTCGCACACGCCGCGTGTTGGTCCCGGCCAGATAGGCCCCGGCGATCAGCGCCTCGGCTTGCCGCGTCAGACGCCGGTAGGCCGGCAGCACCTGACTGCGCCACTCCTCCGGCGCGCCCGTTGCCGCCCGCACGCGGGCCCGCGGCACCGACACGCTGACCGGGCCGAAGGTCCCCACCAGCTGCCGCTCGCGGTGGCCTCCTGAGCTTGTCGAAGGGGCGATACCCGGCCGCGCCCGCCGCGCGTTCGTAGCGACCCCGCTGCAGCGCCGCCGCGACCTCCTCTTCCAATAACTCTTCGATGAACCGCCGAATCTGCTGGCGAACCCCGGCTTCGAGCGGATCGAACCACTCCGCTCCCAGAAATGGCACTTCGGCCTCAGCCCCTGTATGCTCGGTCATGGCGTGATCTCCGCCGGCGGCGCTCACCGCCGGTTTCTTGGGTTTGGCACTCAGGAGATTACGCCACCTTCAATTTTCCACCACCCGCCGGACACGACCGTTTAGACCGGAGAGATGGGTGACAGGTCAAAAGGCTTGGCAAAGGAGACTTTGCCGATGCCGTGGAAAGAGACCTGGACCATGGATGAGCGATTGATGTTCATTGGGGAATGCCTTCGCGGCGAGCTGCCGATGACGGCTCTTTGTGAACGCTACGGGATCAGCCGAAAGACCGGCTACAAATGGCTGGCGCGCTATCAGGACGATCCCGAGAGCGGTCTGCTGGAGCGTTCGCGCGCGCCGCATCGCTGTGCGAACGGGCTTGCGGGCGCGGTGGCCGCGCCGATTTTGGCCTTGCGGCGGCGGCATCCGCATTACGGGCCGCGCAAGCTGCTGGCGCACCTGGAGCGCCTTCATCCTGGGCAGCGTTGGCCGGCAGCGAGCACGATCGGCGATCTGCTGCGCCGGGAAGGCTTGAGCGCGCCGCGCCGCCGTCGCGCTCGCGGGGTGCCGGTGACACAGCCCTTTTCGACGGTGGCCGCACCGAACGACGTGTGGTGCGCGGACTTCAAAGGCTGGTTCCGGACGGCCGACGGCGTGCGGTGTGATCCTCTGACGATCAGCGACGCGCACAGCCGGTTCCTGCTCGACTGCCGGATCGTGGCGCCGACCCGGGAAGGGGTAGAGCCGCGCTTCATCCGGGCCTTTCGGGAGTTCGGATTGCCGCGGGCACTGCGCACCGACAATGGGCCACCGTTCGCCTCGACCGGCGCCGGTGGCTTGAGCCGGTTGTCGGTCACCTGGGTCAAGCTCGGCATCAGGCTGGAGCGCATCGATCCCGGCGCGCCGCAGCAGAACGGTCGTCATGAACGGCGGCATCGGACGCTGAAGGAGCAGACCTCGCAACCGCCCGCGGCCACGCCGAAGGCCCAGCAACGGCGCTTCGACGACTTCCGCCGGCACTATAATTGCGAACGGCCGCACGAAGCGCTCGACCAGACGACGCCGGCGAGCCACTACACGGCTTCGCCGCGTTGCTACCCGGAGCGGATCGAAGAGCCGTGGTACGACGCCGATCACGCTGTGCGGCGGGTGCGCAACTCCGGTGAGATCAAATGGGGCGGCGAATTGATCTTCGTCAGCGAGGCGTTGCTCGGCGAGCCGGTCGGCATCGCCGAGACCGAGGACGGCGACTGGATTGTGCGCTTTGCCGATATCGGTCTTGGCGTGATCAACCGCCAGACCAAGAAACTCCGCCGCTTTGCGGCGCCCCGGCCGGGGCGCCGCAAAGCGCAACACACCGGAAACACTGTCACCCATGTCTCCGGTCCATAATGTCACCTATCTTTCCGGTCGCTCAGACCCTTTCTCCCGCGGGCTGATGGTTATCGGTTCCATACCAGTCCATACCAGACCGGCGGCCGCCGGAGACGGCCGAGCGTAAGAGATAATAGCCCGCCCAACGTAGCCTGCAGGCTAAGAAGAGGTTCCATACGTCCGGACGCTTGAGCGTTCGAGCGCATGGAACCGGGATCATCGGCGCTTCATCTGAGCAGACTGGCGCTTCATGAATATCCCGGCCTGTACCTCTATATCGGACTGCCGAATCAGCTCACCAAAGCCGTGAGCCGCGAGCGCCTCTAGGATCACTGATTTCATCGAGGCGACCCCGCGTCTCTGGGGATCGCCACGTCGTGCCGCAACTTCGCTGTGCAGGGCTCGCTTGAGACGTCGCGGTACCTCAATCGTAATGCTTTCAGGAATGTCGTCCGGGTCGGTTCGCTCCGGAAGCGGAGCCTCTGTGACAAATCCCGGGGCTATCAACAACTCGATCTCAGGCCTGAGCCGCCTGGCGGAACTCCGCAATTCAGGTTTTTCCGTTGGTGCACTTGGCGGGTGCGACGGCCCATCGAGAGGATTGAACTTTGGAGGTACGAGTTTGCTCATCATTTCTATGCAACCTCCCGCGATCCCGCAACGGTTTCAGCCAGGATGGTTCGTATCTCTGCATAGACGGCTTTCATATTCTCTGCCGCCCCACCCTGAGGATCTTCGAAAATGGGCGCCATGCGGCTGAAGCTGGCGCGCTTGAACGCAGTCCGTTCGAACACCGGTGTACGCAATCTGGGGATGCCGGCTGCCTCGAGTGCCGCCTCCATGACCTTCTCAACTTCAGGCCGAAAGCCGGTCGAAGCCCGACTGATCACGATCCGGTACGGGATCTCCCTTCGAGCGCTCCTCCCTGCTTGGACTACATGGCGAGCGGTCGAGTAGGCACTCTTGAGATCGTCATGAGACGGTTGCACCGGAATGAGGACGAGATCCGCGTAATGGATAGCATGAATCATTGCAACACTGGCTGTCCCCTGCAGGTCGCACACCACGACATCGTTTGCGTCAGCAAGTCCTTGGATGACTTCCCCGATCGTATTCTCATCGACCTGGGGGGCCACGACGATTGGTGCCTGTGGCACATCGGCAAAGGTCCGATCCCAGACCGCTATCGTAAGTCCCGGAATGTCCTCCCGTGGCGCCCATATATCTCGTGCCCCCGGCTTGGAACGGTCGGCAAAGAATTCGCTCGAATGCTGTTGAATAAGATCGGCATCGACCAGTCCGACACTGTAGCCGTCGAGCGCAAAATGAATGGCGAGATTCCGGACCAGGTTCGTCTTGCCTGATCCTCCCTTTTGACCGGCAACTGTTAGAACGGACACCTTGTCCCCCCAGTGTGCTTGAACCTGCGCGTGTCTAAACATGGCCGCGACAACGGATCAAGCGCCTGAAGTATCATGGATTTGTGGTGTCATTGGTTCATAGGCACGAACGCATGACCAGAGGGGCGCTTGTGCGCTCTGCACATCAGGCGTTCGTAGGGATAACCGCCTGAGCAGACAACCGTATTTGCGCTATAGGGCAAGTAGGCACGACCTGTCGTGCGCAGGCAGCATTCAACGGCTGGACCGATGTACCTCTCTTTTTCTCATGTGCCAACCGTTCGGGCGTTTGGACGGATGAAAGTTCGTGCGCACTTATCCATGCCTTCCTGAGCCGAATCGGTTGCACGCTGCGCGACCCTGATGCGAGCAGAAACCGGATCCAAGCGCTCTGCCGGTGGTTCTCAGGGGGACGCCCGCTCTCGCAGCAGAGCCACCGCCAGCAGCGCATGAGCTTCGAATGCCGTTCCGCTTGGCGAAGCGCTTGCCCGGCGAGGCGCAGGATCAGGGTCTGATACTCAAAATCGCCGGCGCGGCCATTCCAGCGATCGTGCGTTTCGCCATAGCCGGCGAGCGAGGTGTGGAAGCCGACGATGCCGGCTTCCCGTCGTTCCTCGATCCACGCGACCAGCTCGTCGCCGCGCCGGATGCGGAGGCCGCCGAGATTGACGATTTGGAATTTCCCGCCGCGCCGCTCGCGCAGCCGGGCGACGCCCTTCAAGGTTTCGGTGTCGTAATCGGAGGACGGGCCGACAAAGATGCCGATGTCGAGATCGGGCCGCTCGGACAGCCGCCAATCGTGGAAACGGTGCATGAGTGCCTCAAAGCGGGAAAACGGCAAGCCGCTGCGCTTCCGCGACTCTGAGATCAGGCAGTAGCGGCAGATATGGGCGCAGGGCACGTGCCGCAGCGAAAACCTCAGCCCTTTTCCGAGGATCTCTCTGGGCAAGAGGGACCTCGCGCCAGTTACTCGAAGCCCACCACCGCGTGCGGAACATAGGGTTCCTCCAGCGAGGCGATCTCCTCGGCGGAGAGTTTAACACCCACCGAGGCGATCGCGTCATCGAGGTGGTGCAGCTTGGTGGCGCCGACGATCGGCGCGGTGATGACCGGCTTCGCGAGGAGCCAGGCGAGCGCGATCCGGGCGCGTGGGACACCGCGAGCCTTGGCGATCTCGGCGACGCGGCCGGCGACCTTTCGGTCCGCTTCGTCGGTCTTGGCGAAAAGCCGGGTGAACGCCTCGTCGGTTTCGGTACGGATGCTGGTGTAATCCCAATCGCGGCTCAATTTGCCGCGCGCCTGCGGGCTCCATGGGATGACGCCGATGCCTTCGGCCGCACATAGCGGCAGCATCTCGCGCTCCTCCTCGCGGTAGAGCAGGTTGACGAGGTTCTGCATGCTGACGAAGCGGGTCCAGCCGTGCTTTTCGGCGATGCCGAGAGCGCGGGCGAACTGCCAAGCATGCATCGACGAGGCGCCGATATACCGCGTCTTGCCGGCCCTTACGAGATCGTGCAGCGCCTCGAGCGTCTCTTCGATCGGCGTGTCGTAATCCCAGCGGTGGATCTGGTAGAGGTCGACGTAATCCATGCTGAGCCGGGTGAGACTCGCATCGA
The DNA here is from genome assembly GCA_035252905.1 of Allostellaceae bacterium. Classification (GTDB taxonomy): domain Bacteria; phylum Pseudomonadota; class Alphaproteobacteria; order ATCC43930; family CGMCC-115725; genus AP-15. Next base: position 21,923 of record DATFCQ010000146.1, read on the forward strand.
TCTCGGCGAAGATCGCCTTGCGCGAGAGGCCGGCGCCGTTCGGGCCGGGCCGCATCCGGCCAAAGACCTTGGTCGCGATCACCACCTCGTCGCGCCGCGCGAAATCCCGGATCGCCCGGCCAAGGATTTCCTCGCTCTGACCGAGCGAATAGCGGTTGGCGGTGTCGAAAAAATTGATCCCGGCCTCGATCGCCTTCTTGATGAACGGCCGGCTTTCCTCCTCGCCGAGGCTCCAGGCGTGATTGCCCCGATTGCCGCCGCCGTAGCTCATGCAGCCGAGGCAGATGCGCGAGACGTCGAGACCGCTGCGGCCGAGCTTGGTGTATTCCATGCCTGTCCTCTTTGGGGAGTCATTCCGCGGCGACGAGCACCGGCGTGTCGCGATAGAGGTTGGGGAAGAGCCGCTTCGATGCCTCCAGTTTCGGGATGTCGTTGATCGCGATGTAGGGCTGCGATGGGTGCAGGGCCAGGTAATTCTGGTGATAGCGCTCGGCCGGGTAAAACGTGTGGCCGGGTTCGATCTTGGTCACGATCGGCGCGGCGAAAGCGTGTGCCCTGTCGAGCTGCGCGATATAAGTGTCGGCGATGCGCGCCTGCTCGGGGCTGGTCGGGAAGATGGCGGAGCGGTATTGCGTGCCTGTATCCGGCCCCTGCCGATTGAGCTCGGTCGGGTCGTGCACGACCGAGAAGAAGATCTGCAGGATGCGGCCATAGCTGATACGGTGCGGGTCGAAGGTAATCCGCACCGACTCCGCGTGCCCCGTCGAGCCTGTGCTGACCGTCTCGTACTCGGCCGTGTTCTTGCTGCCGCCGGCGTAGCCTGACACCGCGCTCGTCACGCCGTCGACGTGTTGAAAGATGCCCTGAACGCCCCAGAAACACCCGCCCGCTAACACCGCGATCTCCGAGGTTGCCAAACCTACGGGTTCGTCGACGGCAGGAGCGGGAATGGTGTGCGGGCTCTCCGCGGCGGCGCCAGCATTCCAGTACACGGTTCCCGCCGCGACGGCGAACAGCGCCCCGATGATCGTCAGGCGGACCGGCCTTGTCGCATTCTGCGGTCTCATCGATACCTCTCTGCTCTCACGGCGTAAGCGGCCACTCGAAGATAGATAGCGCGCTGCAGGCCTATACTGGGGCAAATTTCGAAATAGGGGCATCGGCAGGCAGCGGCACCGACGCGCTCTGATGGCTCGATTGCGCGGCAGGCCGCCCATCGCATGGTCTGGAAAACAGAGGCTCCGTGTGCCACGCTGAGGCCGAGATAACCGGAGGCGTGCCATGAGCCAGCCCGATGTCGCCGAGAACAGCGTCACAGCGAACACGGTGAGAGCTTCGGTCTATGTGCCGCCGTCCAGCGCACGGCAGGCCAGCCAGAGCCCATCGCGGCCAATGGCGGCCTGTCCTACATGGCGTTCGACCGGGACGGCGATGCGGGAACCGCCGCGGCGCTCAAGGACGCGCTCGCCGAGATTGCCGACGGCGAGGACCAGCGCCTTGTCGACATAATCGACACGGCGCCGCCGGGCCCGATCAAGACCAAATGGGGCCTCGGATTCCGCGACTGGGACGAGTGCGTGCGGTACATCCGACAGTCGAACAGCCTCAAAGCCCCGCTAGGCGGTGTGGCGCTGCCGCTGCCCTATACCGTCTACGAGCGGCCGAGCTACTCGGTCGTACCGTCCAACGCGCTCTGGCGGGACCCAGCGCGCGCCGATATCGCGGCGATCCTGCGCAAAAACCAGCAGGAGAAGCGGCGGCGAGACCTGTTTTTCCTGCAGGCGCTGCGCGATGCGCGGCGCATCGGCGAGTACTATCCGGGCCTCTCGCCCAACAGCCCCGAATGCATGGACCGGCTCGGCCTGGCGCTGGCGCACCTCGAGTCCAAGTGCACGAACATCTACGATGCGGCCGAGGTGGAGCGCGTGTACTACCCTGAGATCGAGAAGCTCCTCCTTGAGTTCTTCCCGGATGCGACCGATGCGCTGGTCTACAACCACGACGTCTTTGACAAAGACTATCAGGGCGACCGCACCGAAGACCAGGACAGCAACAACCCCGGCGTGAACGCCAATTACGCCAACCTCGTGCACAACGATCTGAACGACAACAGCGGCCGCGTCCGCTGCCGCGAACTGCTCACCAAAAACCTGCGAAACTTCGGGCGCAGGCAGCACTACACGGAGGAAGAGGCCGACGCGAAGATGTCGCGGCGGTTCATGTCGATCAACCTCGCCAAGCCGATCGAGACAATCGAGCAGTTCCCGTTCGTGCTCTGCGCTTGGCCCTCCTTCGCCGACCAGCCCTACATCACCAACTATCGGATCTACGACGACCGCGTCGGCGAGACCACCCGCTTCACCTACCGTCCCGACCACGAGTGGTACTGGTTTCCGCAGCAGAAATCCACCGAGGTCTCCATGCTCAAGTGCTATGATTCTGTGACCGACGGCTCGGTCTCGCGCTGGTCATTCCATACCGCCTGCATCGACCCGACCGCAGCTGCGAATGCGCGCTGCCGCAAGAACGTCGTGGCCCGGTCCTTTGTCTTCTTCTAGAGCGTCTGATCGCAGGGCCTAGCGGCGGTGTGCTCCCGCTGCGCGATCGGCTCCAATGTCGCTGATGCGCCCTGGGGGGCGGCGCTGGTCGCCGCCGTCCTCCAGGGCAGAAGAACCTCCCGGAAGGATGGCCCTTCCCGGTCTTCGCTCGCGGTAAAGATAGCTCGCTTTGTCAGGCAACCGCGACGATCTTGTTCCCATCGGGGTCGCGAAGATAGGCGAGATAAGCGCCATTCGGGCGCACGCCGGGCGGATCCTCGATCGACGTACCGCCATTCGCAACGCCGGCCTTGTGCCACGCCTCGGCCATCTTCGCGTCGCTCATCAAAAAGCCGATCGTGCCGCCGTTGGCGGAACTCGCCGGCTTGCCGTCGATGGGTTTGCTGACCATGAAACGGCTGCCATTGCGCGAGTAATACCAGGCTGATTAAATACCAACCCGTGCTCGGCGGGGACACGAACCGCCTGTTCGGGGATGCCCACCACCGAAGCCTGCTTCACAGGTTAGCGTCAATTCAGGTCGGTATAAGCCAGACGGGCATCCGCACTCGCGACCGGGCACCTCGCGGCGCGCCGTCAAAGCCGCCTGCAAGTCACGATCCATCCGCGGCTTTCCCGCGAGGCCGGAGGCTCATCCTCGCTTCGGTTCTGCTCTCGCCTTCAGTGTCGTGGCCCGCTCGGCGGCGCCTGTAGCGCTGCGATCGCCCGCCCGATCCGCATCCACACGAGCTGTCCGTCGTGATCGCCGCGGTCGAGCATCAGATCGGCACGCCGGGCGGCTTCGATTTCGGCTTCGGCACCGTACCGTCGGAGCAGCAGGTGCGCGGCCCGCCAGATATCGCGGTCAGAGATATCGGATGATTTCGGCAAGACTAGCCCCGGCAGCCTCGCCCTAGCACCTGCGGAACTGACGTTGCGCCTGATGCCAAGCGAGCGTCACCTCGTCCTCCCCCGGATCCAGCAAGCCGAGTGCCTGGCCCTCTTCGACCAGCTGCCTCAACCGCGCCGCGCGGAGCCGGTCGGCCTCGGTTTCGGGGTACGGTCCATAGATCCAGCCGGCAACCGTCAGCCGCACCAGCACGATTGCATCGGCCACACGGTCGAAGATGCCTTGGAAGCATCGGGCGCGAAGGTGCAACATGGCCCATGATAACACAACCGATACGGGATGACCGCATCATACTTTCGTAAACTGCGGCAGGACGGGAAGGCAATCGCCGGAGATGAGAGTATCGGGTTGCAATACGGCCATACAGCCGTTCCTTTGAGTTCCTTTGAAATGCCGTGATGCGAAACAGGGCGGACCGGGCGACCGGGACCCCTACCTGTCGCTGCCTGCGCCTTGAGCGTACGGTTCGGCGACCCTGGAACCGACGCTGAGGACCATCACTGGATATCGCGGCGGAGGAGAGGAAAACTCCGGCTGGCCCGCGGCGAGCAGCACGTCAAGCTTGGTATCGGTGCTGGTGGGGATTGCGCTGTTCGCGTCCGTGTACGGGCGGGAGCCGGTGCGCGGCCGGCAGGGCGAGGCAGAAGCGGTGCCGTCCTTTCCGCGGAGGCGCTACCCGACCGTTCCGGGGGTGTCTCTGTCTCTACTGCTGTCCGAGCGTACCATGCCGGTGCAAACCGCGTCGAGGACGCGCGGCCCCTCCAATTGAGCCGAGCGCAAGGAGCGCGCTGTCGCGCGCAATTCACGTAGACGCTCGACTCAATCGGTTCCTCCGCGCGCCGCTTCGCGGTCGCCCCTTCGGAGCGATCCTCGACCCGGCCCGCCCCGGCATGCTGCGGCGATCGTGTTGTTTTGAAAAGGAGAACAACACGATGAAGCGCTTCATCCACTGTCCCGTGTGCCCGAAGCTGCACGAGATCATCGAGATCACAGTCGAGGACGACAGGCTCGGCAATGCGCAGCACATTGCGCACGTCTACTGCGATGCGGTCGATAAGACCATCTCGGCGCTGCTCGAACTCGCGCGGAGGGACGGCCTATGAGTGAGCCGAAGCGCGCGGTCGGCCTTCAATCCCCGGGCTTGGTCCGGGGGTTGACCCGCGGGGGAATCTTCCGCCCGTGGCCCACCGATGACTACTACGCCGCGTGGGTGCCGATGCGGCTCTTCGGAAACGCGGAGCTTCCAAGCTTGGAGGAGATAGCGGAGACCTATGAGGAGGTCACCGATCGGATCCACCGTACGGAACTCGCCGAGCCGGAGTACCACGCCGAGCATCCGGTGCGAGACATCGCGCTCTTTGCGATGGTCAAGCTTACGGCTTGAGATGGCCCTTCGACGGGCTCAGGGGGGCGCGAGTCGCCCCTCTTTTCGGCGTATTGAGCGGGTGTTCTTGATATCCCGTCAGGGAAGCTCCACGGCAGGGGTGGTCTTTGTAGCGGCCGGATTTGCCCGGGGTGTGGTGTAATGGCGCTACAGCGTTATGGCGGCGTAGCGTTATGACGTTGCGAAGCAAATTTGCGGCTATAGTCGAGCGTTCCTGATACCCCGAATTGAAGAGCCGTCTTGCGTGGCGGCTGGTTCGAGAAGGCCGTGATAGCAGCATTCATTACATTGGGAGCCTCACAAATCGACGCTGAAGGCCTTCATTGGGTGTCCCAGGAAGGGGAGCGGAAGCCCGCATCGTGCTCCGGCGGACCCGTGGCGGGCAGCGCGGTAGGGCAGGAAACCGGCCGCATCCCGGGAATGAAGACCTCGCAAAATCGATGCAAGATGCTCGCAGCGCTCGCGAAAGAGGGGAGGGAAGCCCGCATTGTGCTCCGGCGGGTCCGCGGCGGGCGGCGCGGCAGGGAGGGAAACCGGCCGCACTCGAGAAGAGGGGATGCGGCCGGTCAGGAAGAGGGGCCGCTTACACGGCCCCGGTCGCATCCGGCAGGCGGTGCAGCGCCTCGAGGGCGGCGTCGAATGCGCGCTCGTGCTCGGCCTGCGCGGCGAGAAGCCGCTTCAGCTCAGCCTTGGCCTGGGCACGCTCGCGGCGGGTCAGGAGACAACCCGTCAGTTCAAGGCGCAGCTGATGGATTTGATCGTCGATGGTGAGCATCGGTCTCTCCGTCTGCATTGAAGACGGAGAACCGGCCCCATGCCGGGCCGGGGCGGGTCGAGGCTGGCCCCCGTCAGGGGGCGACCGGCTTGCCGGCGAGCGGGGGTACCGATTTTGTCGAGCGCTATGATCACTGGCGCGCCCTGGCGCGCTCCTTACGCTCGGCAAAATTGGGGGCACCGCTCGGCCTCGAGGCGGCACGGATCGGCATGGTAGAATGGAAAACCGGAGGAGACAGGCGGTGGTGCCGGGTTCACACGGACGCCGGGGCCGTACCGATCCAGGAATGAACGCCCGCTCTTGCTGAGACCGGCGGCGGATGGCGCACCGGGATGGTGCCTCGGCCTGTGCCGTCCTATCTCAGGGGCCGATGGAGGCCTGCGTCAGCTCCCAGGAGGCCTGCCCTTCCGCCGCGGCGAAGAATTTCCGGACTGCCTCGGCCTCGTCGGCCGGAATGCCCGCGTCCTCCTCCTCGTCATCGAACAGGTCCATCCAATGTCGTCGGCAGAATGCGGCGAGCGCCGCGTGGGCGCCGGCCTCGCTTCGGTGCGCCGAGGTGATGAGCCGGGTCGTGGCGTGGAACGGATTGCCGCCGAGCTGATGCGCGATGACCAGCACGTGGGTGGTCTCCGTCTCGCATTCCGCGGACGGCTGCTTCTGTTCGTCCTCGTCGGCGAATTCGGCGGGGATGTCGAGGGCCGGCAAATCGGAGTAGAGCAGGTTTCCCGGATCCTCGTCCGCGCGACGCTCCGGAACGCAAACCGCGGCGGTCAGATAGGTAGGGCCGCAGCCGTCGTGATCCTCATTGGAGGATTGCCAGTCGTCATGCTCAATCGCCTTGCGGCAGGCTGTCGCGAAATCCGGCGCCTCCACGGTCAAGTGCTGATAGATCGGCAGTTTGTACTCGCGTGCGATGGCGTAAATGGGCATTGGTCGGCCTTTCACGGGATGGATCCGACAACGGGCGTGCAGGGCTTCCTGTGATCTTCGTGACCCGTCACTGGGTTCTGTTTCCTCTCTTACTCTTTCCTTTGCCGAGGGCCGCTGGCTAACTTTGCTCCGTGGTGAGCCGCCGGAAATGCGCGCGGGCCTTGACCTCGCCCTCGGCATCGGGACGGTAGCGCTGGCCATGGCGGGTGCCATTGGCCATCGCGTACCAGACGGCCCAATAGCCGTTGGTCCAGAGCATGACGGATCCGGCGATCTCGAATCCGGGCGAGGACCATACGAGCCGGATATTGCCGTGGATCGAGCCGCGGCCGGGCAGCCCGGCGCGCGGCGGCGCTTGCTCGACGATCTCGCGGTGTGCGCGGCTTTCCGTGACAACGGGATCGCCGCATTCGGCCAGCAGGATCTTGCCGGGCGGGATCTCGCGCGGTGCGGAGTGATTGCCGGTCATATCGCGGTTCTCCTGTGGATCGCTTTGCAAAAGCATCTCGTGATGGGATTCGCGGCGGCCCGTCGCGCGTTCGCCAGCCGCTTCGTTCGACTAGAGAAACCGTCCGCCGGCATCGCCAGAGGCAGGCGTCCATAGCCGCGGCGTGTCCGGACGGCGAAAGATCTTGAGCTTGGTACAGGCGGGATTTCTGCCTGTCACACGCGTGACGAACCGGCCCTCTCCGGTGACAGTTGGAGGTTTCATCGGAAGATCTCCGTCGAGGGGCCGGATTGCCTGGGCTGCGTGAACGAGACGCTGATCTTGTAGCCGCTGCCGTAATCGGCACTGTCGTAGGAATAGAGCTTGATCCCGGCGTCGAGGATCATCCGGACGATATCGCTGTGGGCTTCGGAGGGCCGCTGGCCTTCGGGGCAGGGCGTGGCGATCCGGACGTCGACCCAGCCGTAGGCTGTGCCACGCTCGCCGGTGACGCGGACCTTTCCTTTGCCGTAATGGGCTTCCAGTAGCCTCTTGATCGCGGCATTACGCTGCGCGATTTCGCTCGGCCCCTGCGCGCGCCGCTCAACCTTGGCCTGCTCGCGTGCCTGGCACTGCGCAAAGTGCTCGGTGATCTTTCTTGCCCGCGCTTCCTCGGTGCGGAACGAGAAGTGCCAATCCGGCTTATTGCGCCGGCTGCCGAAGGCGACAGCGTAGAGCCGGCCACGGCTGTCGGTATAGGTGTAGGCGACGGCGCTCGAATGCTCGTGTACGAGCGCGACCGCGCTCTCCGGTATGAACGAGTCCCGTGTCTGAAAGTACCGGCTGCGCATAATACCCTCCGCTGAAGGACCGAGGGAGAAGGCCGTTTCCGAGGCGGGTGCCGAGAGCCTTCTCTTGCCCGGCGATCTTTCACACAGCCTTGTTTTCCTCTGACTCTGTCTTCCGCCGCCCGCTGCCGGACCGGCCGGCGAGCCTGGTGCGGAGTTGGGTGAATTCGATGAACCCGTCGTCATCGGCACATGCGGGAGATGCGGCACCGTCCGACCAAATTGCGACATCACGTGTCGCACCCATGCTGTTCCTTTCTCATCGGAAAAGGGCGGCGGCGCCCCGGTGTCGGCCGGGGCGCCGCTGTTGCCAAGGTCAGCGGTCCGGGCGTGACCAGATCAGCGCGTAACCGTTCTCGACCTCCACGAGGCTCGCGTAGATCGGGGCCGGGAAAGAGGGGTCGTCAAGCTTCACCGAGAAGAACTCGCGGCCGGTCTCTCGGGCGGTGCGCTTCCACCCGGCGCCGACCTCCACAGCCCCGGCGTAGCCGCGCAGGTCGGGGGCCTTGTCGTTGTCCTTGTCGGCCGGAACGAAGCGGACCTTGGCATTGAGCCTGAGGGTCCGGATGACGCCAGTGAACGAGCCGTCCTCGCCGCGGGTGAAAGTGCCGATCTGAGCCATTGTCGTCTCCTTGCTGCTGGATCAGGGCCGCCCCTTGCGGCCTTGATGGCGGTCTCAAGGCGCCGGGGCGGCCGGCCCGCACCGCTCCTGAGCTTGTCGAAGGGGCGGCCGGAGCAACGCGGAGGACGGCCGGGCGAGGCTTTCTTGCCTCGCGAGGAATGCGCGAACCGGGGTCCTTGCGCGGCTCGGCGCGCGGGGTGGTCGCGCAGGGGAAGAAAGTCGCAGGCCGGCCGTTGCGGGATCGAGGCCGGGGCGCGCGCCCGGACCCCGGTGCCAGATCCGCCAGCAAGCAAGGCCAAGAGGGAGCGGACCTCAACAGCAAGGAGACAGGCAGGGCTCACGGCATGGGGTCGGCAGCGAAAGGTGCAGCAGCCGTGCGGTCAGGACCGGGTGCAAATGTCAGGGTCTGTCCGGCCGCATGGGACAACCCGGCATCCCGGCTGCAGCTCGCGGTGGAGGTCCGGGTCGGTGCCGTCTGGGAGCGGACCGCCACGCAGCTGCATGTCCTGTCGAGAGAACGATGACGATGTCCATACCGGCTTTGTCGATCGCGCCGTCGCCAAGCGGCCGAGGATGGTGATAGCGTACAATATCCGGTCGGTGCAGCGATCTCGCGGCGTGTTGTGGCGCTTGGTCCCGGCTTTCGCCAGGAGACACCGGGGTAGAGCTGCGTTGCGGCTTCGAGCCGTCGCGCCCGCAGGAGCCGGGTGTACGCAGCCGGTGACGCCGGCGGCCGGGGGGCGAGGCTCATCCGGGAGCATCAGCACTGATGACAGGGCGCGATAAGCGACGGGGAAGGGACAGGGGACCGGTCCAATAGACGCCGGCGACCGCCGGTGTGGCTCACCGGCTGCCGGCGGCGTGATGAATAGATGAGGAGACGGCGCCTATGCGCCGCCGCCCTCGGCCCTTGGGGCCGGCTGGTCGAACCGCCACACGGGAATGCCGAGCTTTTTCGCCTTGTCGGCGAGGTTGGCGGAGATGCCGGAGCCGGGGAAGACGACGACGCCGATCGGCAGGGCTTCGAGCATCCGGTCGTTGCGCTTGAACGGCGCGGCGTTCTTGTGCCGGGTCCAGTCGGGCTTGAACACGATCTGCGGCACCTTGCGGCTCTCGGCCCAGCAGGCGGCGATGCGCTCGGCGCCGCGCGGGCTGCCGCCGTGCAGCAGTACCATGTCGGGATGCTTGGCGCGCACCTTGTCGAGCACCGCCCAGATGCGGGTGTGGTCGTTGCACTCGGCCCCGCCGGTGAAGGCGATGCGCCGACCGGGAGGGGCGAGCACCTGCGCATCGGCGCGGCGGCGGGCGGCGAGAAAGTCGCGGCTGTCGATCATCGCCGCGGTCAGGGTGCGATGGCTGACCATTGAGCCGGCGCGCGGGCGCCAGGTCGAGGCGGTCTCGATCTCGAACAGCTCGGCCGTGTGGTCGCGGAAGAACTCGAAGGCGTTGCGCCGCTCGATGAGGCTGAGGCCCTCGGCGATCAGGCGTTCGAGCTCGACGGACTTGACCTCGGAGCCGTCCTGCTCGGACTGGCTGCGCTTCTGCGCCTGCTCGTTGCGGTCAAGCTCGGTTTCGAGGCGGTCGATCTTGCGGTGGAACAGGTTGACGAAGGACCAGAGGAGATCGGCGAGATCGTCCTCGAGGCGGGTGCCGGTCAGCAGGGTGCTGAGCGCCTCGACCGCAGCGTTGAGCTGGGCCTGGGCGGCCTCGGGTTCGGGCAGGGGCCGCGGATCGGGTTCGTCGGCGCCGGGGCGGTGGCCGTAGAGGGCGAGTTCGGCGAGGAGATGCGCGGTCGGCGAGGCCTCGTGCGACTCGGTGTCGGGATCGGTGTTGAAGGGGGGGTCGGTGTCATCGTGTGTCATGGCGGGTGTCTCTCTGCCGGTCCGGCCGCGCCCATCGCGGCCTTCACGGCGATCGCCCGCCGGAGGCGGGGCGGGACGGCACCCGCGGCCGCCCCCGCCTCTTCGCGGGGGCGGCAAGGGCCGGAGCAGCGCGGAGGATGGCAGCGGGCCGGAAATTTTGCCTCGCGCTGCAAAGCCGGGCCTCTGGCCCGGCGGTGGAAAATTTTTGGCCCGCGCCATTGCCACCCCGCCTTGCCTCCGGCAGATCGCCCGCTCGGGAAGGCCGCCGGCGCGGCCCCTTGCCGGCTGAGGCATCCCCCGGCACGACGACACCCGCTCTCCGTTCCGGCCGGACCGGGAGAAGAGTGCTCAGCCCTACCCGCCCGCATCGGCGGCGGGATCGCGGGACAGAAAACGCGCCCGGTCGGCCGGGGCGAGCTGCGGCGCGAGATGCGCCAGCAGACCAGCGGGGCCGAGACGGCACAGGTCGAGGTTGAAGTCGCCGTGAACCGGTACGAGGTCGCGCACCTCGATGCCGGCAGCCTCCCCGCGTTCGCGCAGCCGCTCCGTCGCCCTGCGGCCGGCCGCGTCGTTGTCACGCGCGACATAGAGGCGGCGCGGCGCGGGCGGGAAGGCGAGGGCGGCAAGGTGGTTGGCCGACAGCCCGGCGACCATCGGCAGCAAGGGCAGCACGGTTTTGAGCGCGAGCACGGTCTCGATGCCTTCGCCGGCGGCGAGCGTGTCGACCGCCGTGCCGAAGCGCACGCCGTTGCCGAGCAGATGTCCCAGCGCCCGGCGCGGATCGGCGATCGGGGCTTTCGCCGGACGCAGCGGATCGAGCCAAGTGCGCAGGAGGCCGGTGATCGCGCCGGCGGGATCGGTGACGGCGGCAAGCAGGGCCGGCCAGGATCGGCGTGGGCTGTCCGGGCTCTCGCGACACCAGGCGGCAGGGTGGAAACGCAGGACGGGCCAGTCGAGCGGTCCGAAGATGCCGCGGGCGCGCAGATAGGCCTCGGCCGGCGTGCCGGGGATCGGCCGGCCGGCCCGGAATAGGCGGCGCGCGGCCTCGGATGACCCGTGCGGGACCGGCGGCGGTCGCCCGGCCGGCTCCGGCCGGTGCGGCAGGGCGAGAAAGGCGCGGGCCTCGGCCATCGCTGCGCCGAGGGTGCCGAAGCCGCGATTGAGGGCGATCAGATCGAGGAGATCGCCATGCTCGCCGACGGCAGCATCGGTCTTATGTGCAGTTGAACATAACAGAGAGCGTTTTTGGCTTGAACAGAGAGCGTTTTTGGCTTACCGGCGCGGCCCCCATCATCTCGCGTCTACAGCCACGCCTGTGCGCCGCGCCGCCAAGCCAAAAACGCTCTCTGTTATCACGGCAAAAAGATTTATATGACTAACGTATAGAGAGATAATCTTTTCTCGATGAGGGAAGTCGTATCGTATATTGATAGGCCTCTGGTGAGGCCCAATCGATATCGACCCGGCATTTCATCGTTCTGAGTCCGGCCAACCAGCAAAGGTCAGGAACTGGATCCTGTTTCGGCAGATCTGGCTCTCGCCTCGGCCGCGATGCGGCTAATGGTGGCGCGATGGACCGGGAAGGCACTGTCAAGTTGTCGTCTCTGGGCCGAGCGGGGGCCACGGTGGCGCGGAGTTCAAGTGGCGGCAGCAACCCCGCTGATCTCGGCCCACATCTCAAACGCACTCCCCCTTGCTGCTCGATACTCGCCGGCGGGAATGTGGTCACGGCGGAGATGAAGAGGTTGTTGATCTGGTCGTGAGCGGAGAGGAACCGCTGGGCCTGCCGCGCCGACTTGAAGCGCTTCATCTGTCGTTCTCATAGTCGTGTCAGCTGATGCGAATTCTCGGCGCGGTTGTTCAGACCCTTGTGCCGGCGGTGCTCGACAGCGGGCATCAGCTCCCGCTTGGCCGCGCTATAGCGAGCACGAGGCCGTTCTGGTCCACCGCGCGCCAGAGCCAATGCTTCACCCCGGCGATCTTGATGACGACCTCGTCGAGGTGCCACTTGTCTCCGGCACAGGGCAGCCTCCACCGGATCCGGTTGGCGAAGTCCTGGCCGAACTTGAGCGCCCATTGCGGACGTTCTCATGGCTGACGAGGATGCCGCGTGCGGCCAGCATCTCCTCGACCATGCGCAGGCTGAGCGGGAAACGGAAATACAGCCAGACGGCGTGGCTGATGACCTCGGCCGGGAAGCGATAGCCGGCATAGCTGGGGCAAGCTGGCGTCGTCATCCTCTCCGGCTACCCGTCCTGCTCCCGATCCGAAGCCGGCCAGCAGCCAAGTTGACGGTGCCCGCCTCTCCACCTACGCGTTATAATGGGCAAGGAGAAATCCCGGCAAGTGACCATCATCGGACGCTTACATCTCTGATATATATTACGGGACTTCGGCAGATATATATTGCAGATATATATTACGGAACTGCGGCCGACTCGGAACGTTGGCGTGGCATCGCACTTTCGAACACACCACTCTCAGTATTTGTGCGGCTTGCACAGCAACAAGCCAATGGAGATGTCCATGCCATCGGCCAACACCCTGAAAGATGTTTATATTGAGGAAATGCGGGATCTCTGGTCCGCGAATGATCAGATGCAACGGGTGATGCAGAGCCTCAGTGATAAAGCATCGGACAGCAGGCTCAAGGAGATGCTGGTGCAATCGGTGAGCGGGATCGGCCAGCATACGGCGACCTTGAAATCGATCCTTGAGGCCCAGGGCGGGAACATAGGCAAGGATCACTGCAAGGGAATGGAAGGCCTTGTCGCGGAGGCGAAGAAGCACGCGATCGAAGCGGAAATGGACGGTCAGCTCCGAGATATCGTGATCATTGCGCAATATCAGCGGATGTCACATTACGGTCTGGCCGGCTTCGGTACGGCGGCGGCTTATGCAAATGCACTCGGGATAAAAGACGACGCCGCGAAACTGAAGTCGATCGCGAGCGACATCTATAAGGCGGATGAATATACGAGTAAGTTGGCGGAGCGCTCCGAACAGGCTGCAGCGAAGACCAGAAGTGGCCAAGGCGATCTTTCCAGGGGCGAGCGCAGCGTCGCAAGCGGAGGCACGGTCGGCCACACCGCGTCGGGCCAAAACTATGATAAAGAACATAATACGGAAATCGCGGTCGAGGCCGGACGTAGGGGCTCGCATTCCTAAAGCAATCCTAGTGATTCCCAGGCACCTTATTGGCGAGAGCTCCGCTAAATGGTGCATCCGCTAAATGAGGGTAATATTTGGAATGATCGGAATCCCAAGGCGGTGCAGCATACGATAGACTATCCGCCGCCCTAGAAACCTTGCCCAACTTGCCGGATGCACCACTAAAGCGGAGCTCTCGATTTATACCAGATCTTGCTGAGTGCAACCTTTTCGGGATTCCCAATCCGCCGCACCTGTGCTTCACTCCAGCAAACGGCACCGTCAAGTTGTGGCCGCTGAGCCTGACGAAATGGCAGGCCGAGGGCGATACCGGAGCAGGGTTCAGGCCGCGGCAGCAGCCCCGCTGATATCGGCCCACATCTCGAACGCGCGCGCCCTTGCGGTTCGGTACGCACTGGCGGGGATGTGATCACGGCGGAGATGGAAGAGATTGCTGATCTGGTCGTGGGCGGAGAGGAAACGTTGTGCCTGCCGCGCCGACTTGAAGCGCTTCATCTGTCGTTCTCGCCGGCGCGTTGGCCGGTGCGAGTTCTCCGCCCGATTGTTGAGTCCCTTGTGTCGGCGGTGCGCGACACCGGGCATCAGCTCCTGCTTTGCTGCGCTGTAGCTGCCGAGCTTGTCGGTGATCATGACGCGCGGCGACCGGCATTGCCGCTTCAGCAGCTTCCGTAGCAGGCGCTTGGCTGCACGCTTGTCACGCCGGCTCTGCACGAGGATGTCGAGCACGAGGCCGCCCTGGTCCACCGCGCGCCAGAGCCAATGCTTCACCCCGGCGATCTTGATGACGACCTCGTCAAGGTGCCACTTGTCTCCGGCCGCAGGCAGCCGCCGCCGGATCCGGTTGGCGAAGTCCTGGCCGAACTTGCGCGCCCATTGCCGCACGCTCTCGTGGCTGACGAGGATGCCGCGTGCGGCCAGCATCTCCTCGACCATGCGCAAGCTCAGCGGGAAGCGAAAATACAGCCAGAAGGCGTGGCTGATGACCTCGGCCGGAAAGCGGTAGCCGGCATAGCTGGGGCAAGATGGCGTCGTCATCCCCTCCGGCTACCCTCCCTGCTCCCGATCCGCAAGCCGGCCAACAGGCAAGTTGGCGGTGCCTACAGCACGATGCGCTCGACCTGATCGAGCGTGATCTGATCGTTGCGACGGTCGTAGAGCTTGGTCGTCCGCGAGCTCTCGTGTGCCGCCATCTGCTGAGCGTACTCGAGCAGGCCGCCATTGAGTAGATAGACGGTGATGCCGGTCGCCCGGAAGCTGTGGCAGCCGATCCGAGTCAGGAGCCCAGCCTTGCGCGCGCGGCGCACGATCATGCGTCGCGCGTCCTGGCGACTCATCCGCTCGCCGGTGAGCTGCTTGCGGCCGCGGCCGCCGAGCGTGCGGAACAGCGGTGTGCCCTTCTCGCTGGTGAGGCCGGCGGCGATCACATAGGCGTCGAGATAATTTTCGAGCAAGTGGTGCGCCGGCATCTCGTGCTGCTTGCCGCCTTTCTCGTGGAGGCGCACCCACCAGCGCTTGCCCTGCGGGTAATAGTCCTCGACGTTCATATGCAGCGCCGCCGAGATTCGCGCGAAGCTATAGATAAGGAGTGCGATCAGCGCGCGGTCGCGCCGTCCGACGATGGTCGACACGTCGATGCCGTCGAGCAGCTTGCGCGCCTCGTCACCGTCGAGCACCGGCGTCTTGCCTTTCTTGACCACATGGCTGGGCCCGCGCACCGGCGCGGCCGGGTTCTGGTCGACGACCTGGCCGACGATCAGCCAGTCGAACAGCCGGCGGATTGCCGCGAGGTGCTGCTTGACCGTCGGCGCGGTATAGCCGCGCGTCAGCATCTCGATATAGGTCGAGACATGGTGCGTGCGGATGGCGCCGAGCTCGGCGAGACCCCGCGCCTCGATCCAGGTGAAGAAGCCGCGCACCGCCACACGATAGGCGGCGCGCGTGTTGGGGTTGCGGATATTGGCGGTGGAGAAATCGACGAACCTGAGCGCCGCGCGCTCGCCGGCCGCGGCGATGATCGCCGGCACGGGCATCCCGGTTTCCGGCTCGACGATAGTGAGTGCCGCGGTGCTCGCCGAGACCGGCAGCGTAGCCCCAGCCATATCCCTCTTCCTTCGTCAATGCCGGCGGCTGTTCGAGGACGCAGACTATGCGGACAACAATGTCCGCACAATCCGCGAGCGACAATGTGTCAATCTCATTGAACGCCCGCTCCGCATCCAACGGTGAAATCGCGGTGTTGCGGATCCATTGGGCAATTCGTGACATGGATGATGTTCAGCGCTATCCGGAGGATTTTTCAATGCCATCCGGCTCCAGTGCATCATTGGCTTCGCCGATCGTGACGAGAGGGGCGTTTGGGGAAGCCTCACTGGATCTGTGGAGCGCCTGGGACTGGTCCTCTGACCGCTCGGCAATCGCAGAGATGCGAAGGGATTCCTGAAAGCGCTGGAATTCCTCATAGTCGACAGGACCAATAAAGTAGCCGGTAATCTGCCCGTGGCTGGTCACGGCTATGACCTCGCGCTGGGCTTTCATCCGGTAGAGACCGAAATTGCGGACGAACTCGGAAACCGGGATCGTTTTGAGCATGATGGTCTCGTCCTCCCCTGCCGGCGATATACAGATATTGCGGCTAACTTGCAAGAAGCGTTTAGACCGTAAATTGTGTGTATTGAATACAAAGCATGTTATACGTGAAAAACGTTTTCTGCACGGCATACATGTAATATGTGAAAAACGCCAGATAGACAAAAACCGCAATGTCCCGATATCCAGGATTTTTCTATTTGTCGGCGATAAATTAATATTGCGCTTCATATGTAATATCTGTTAATTAAGCCATTCACATATATTCAGCGATACGTGGGAAATACACTATATACGTACCTCATATAATATCTGTGTATAAAGCGAAACACGCTAAATCCTCAAAAAGCACGAAACGCATAAACCGCGCGTCCCGCTCTCAGCCCCCCATAAAGGACGTTATGGGGCTCTATTCTCTGGTCTCGACATCTGCGAAAACGCCGCGTAGAATGATGCATCAATTGATTGATGCATGGGGAATCTCATGGACCGCCGCATCGACGCTCACATTGCCCGGACCCAGTTTGGGCAGATCATGGATCTGGCGACCAGAAACAACGAGCGCTTCATCGTTGATCGCCGCGGCGAGCCAGCTGTCGTGATCATGAGCGTGCAGGACTTTATCCGTACCGCCGCGCCGCCGCCCGACTGGCTTGAGAAAGCGTGGGCCGGCGCAAAACAGCGCGGGCTCGACAAGTTGACATCGACCGACATCGACGACGAGATCGCTGCCTCCCGGCGCAAAAACGACCACGTCCCACGCGGAGAGTCGTGATCAGGACGGTCATTGATATCAATGTCCTGGTCTCTGGCCTCCTGTCTCCCACCGGCAGCGAGGCGCTGATCGTTCCCTATGAAAGCCACGATGCCATAATCGGAGAGGCAAATCATGAAAGGACTGGCTGCCGCCTTGCTGATCGCTATGGTTCCTTCGCCCGCTTTGGCCGAGGGAGCCTTTGCCATCGGCAACTGTGATCACGGCTACCCCTACAGCTATTCTTGGAATCACGCCAGCAAGGCCGCTGCCCGCCGAATTGCGCTGGCGTACTGTGCGCGGCATGGCAGCAATTGCAGGATCGTGAACGACGACCTCAACCGGCTGTGCTTCGCCTTCGCCGTTGACAAGTCGCAAGAGTGCGGCCCGTACGGCTTGGCGTACTATTCGAGCCTCGCGCAGACCAAGCAGGAGGCGATCGCGACATGCCAACAATACGGCGGCAAGGATTGTCGGATTTTGGTCGCGCAATGTGATACGGGGCGGCCGTCTACCGGCGGTGGCGGCACCACATATAGGCCTCCGAAATTTCCCCGATGCTATGTGGGACCAACTCACGAACCGCGCTGGAATCCGTGGGAATGCCCTTGAGGGGCGTCATGAAAGCAGTCGCCGCTCCGCTGATCCTTTTCTTGTCCTGTCGGACAACTGTGCAGACGCAGCGTAACAATCGCCAGTGCAGCCGGAAGACGAAGCGATCAGGCCTTGCGCAGAATCCGCTCTATCACATCGACGGCAACTCCGTAGATCCCGGCGACCTGAGTCGGCGTCATGCCGTATTTCACCAGGGTGCGGATGCGTGCAAATTGCGTGCTCGGGATTTCAGCTGGCGGCCGCGGATCCGGGCGGACCGGCGCTTCGCTTTCTTCGCGGCGGACCGGCGCTGGCGACAACGCGCGCAGGATACGTGGTTTGCGGGGTGATGGATCGGCAGGTGCGGCAGGTGGCGACGGGTCGGAAGCCGATGGCTCGCGGATCGGCCGTTTCGATGTGAAAAGCGCTTCGGCTTCCCGGCGTGCCTGGATAATCCGCTCGCGATCTTCATTGCGAGGGTATGAGTGTCGCGATTGCATTATCAACGTGCTCCGAACGATAATAGAAGGCCCGGCCAACCGGGATTTGGGCAGCGGAAAGCTTCTCCGCAAGTGGAAACTTGTCATGCCAGAGCCACCGCTCTTGCAGCGCACATGCTTCGAATGGCGCTGAATTATTGCAGTCGTGCCCCGCTTCTGCAATGGTCTGGACGATATTGAACGAGGCGCACACGGCAGTCGCGTGAACCGAACAGCGTACCCTGCTGTGGCCGCAGATATTTTGAAACACGGGGGGCGAACACGCGCCCATGACCGCAGCGGGAAATGCGGTTACATGCATCAGACCCGCAGCAGCTCGTCCCATCGGGTCGTGTAGCGGGGCGAGAGGAAGGCGCTCCGGAGCTTCCACGCGCGTCGTGCGCCGGCGGCGGCAAAAGTCACCGTATCGCGGCCGAAGCGGCGGTTGAGCGCATCAACCGCGCGCATGCGGGCTTGCGTGGCGGCGGAATCCGGCGCATCGAAGAGCCCGTCCATTACTTTTCCGGCCGGAACCAGGTCGAGGAAGATGACGCCCGCCTTCTTGTAGCGAAAGCCCGGGCGGTAAAGGACCGTGAGAGCGCGCAGCGCGGCGCCGATCAGCTTGCCGGTGTCGGCGGTCGCAACCGGCAGCGCGACGGGCTGCACGGCGCTGTATTGCGGATCCGCGGGCCGGAAACGGTCGGTGTGCACGAACACCATCAGCCGCGCGACGGCGAGCCCCTGCCCTCGCATCTTCTCGGCGGCGCGCGCCGTGAAGGTCGCGACCGCTTCCGCAAGCTCCGTCTGTACCGTCACGAATTGGCCGAAGGAGCGCGACACGATCAGGCTCTTGCGGTCCGGCGCAGTGTCTTCGAGCGCGATGCAGGGCACGCCCTGCAGCTCGCGCACGAGGCGCTCGACCACGACATTGAAATGCTGGCGCAGGAAGCGCGGATCGGTCCGCTTGAGCGCCAGCGGATCGGCAATGCCGAGCGCGCGGAGCCGCGCGGCCAGGGCGCCGGCGACGCCCCACAGATCGGTGAGTTCCATGCCGGCGAGCGCGGCATCGATCGCCGCCTCCTCAGTCAGCACGCAGATCCCGTTGCAGGACGGGTCCCGCTTGGCCCGGCGGTTCGCCACCTTGGCCAGCGTCTTGGTCGGCGCGATGCCGATGGAGACCGGAATGCCTGTCCAGCGCAGCACCGTCTCACGCAGCGCGCGCGCATGTTCGGCCAAGCGGGCCTCAAAGCCGGACAGGCTGAGAAAGGCCTCGTCGATCGAGTAGATCTCGAGCTCGGGGGTGAAGTCCGCCAGCACCCGCATCACCCGCGCGCTCATATCGCCATTTATGTGGAATGGAATGTCAAGCGGTCTGGTGAGAAGCGCTTTCTGGAGTTGCGGATGCCCAGTCAGACATTCTGACCGTTTGTGGTGGTTAGCGATCCGGCTGCTCTCAGGTGCATAAATCGAACAAGCGGACGTTCTTTGTTAACTGCGAGGGCTGGACTACTTAGCGCCAAGGTTGATCAACAGGCAGGCTGATGCTGGAGCGTACGCTCAAAGAAGGCCAGCATCTCGCGCCAGCCATGTTCGGCGGCGGCCTCATCGTAAACAGGGAAGTCCGGCTTCATCCAGCCATGCGCCGCGGGGTAGGTCTCGGTGCGATAGCGGACGTGCGCCTCGTCCAGAGCGTGCTCGAACCGCTCGGCCATGGCGAGCGGGTAGCTACCGTCGTTCTCGGCGGCGGCGATGTACAGCTCGGCTTTCAGCTTGGGCGCGTAGGTATGCGGGCTGTCGGGCGCGTCGGTCGCTAGATTGCCGCCGTGGAAGCTGGCGATGGCGGCAAAGCGTTCCGGCCGGGTGCCCGCCGCCGCGATCGCCATGCCGCCGCCCATGCAGAAGCCGACCGCGCCCACCTTGTCGCCTTGGACGTCCGAGCGCGTATCGAGATAGGCGAGGAATGCCTCTGTATCCTCGGCGGCGATTGCATTGCCGGTCGTTGCCATCAGCGGTCCGAGGATCGCTCGGACGTCGCCCTTGAACACCTCCTTGGGGTCGAACGGCCCATAGGAGCCGTAGCGGTAGAAGAGATCGGGCAGCAGCACGACGTAGCCGGCCTCCGACAATCGCTCGGCCATGCCGAGCGCGGCAGGCCGGATCCCACCCGCGTCCATGTAGAAGATGAGGGCGGGGCCGTTCCGACCGGCGCCGGCCGTGAACACGTGCGCCGGACATTCGCCGTCACGGGTGGTGATGGTGGTCTGCTCGTGTGGCACGATGATGCTCCTGAGGCCGGGGCGTCATAGCAATAGAATGGCCATGAACCCCGATCGTCTGCTTCCAAGATCGTCGCACACCTTCGGCGATGACGGCATCTGGTCGACTGCTGTCGTCAGGTGGCACGATCGTGGTCGAAGTCTATCTCGTGAGGTGTCCTGCCATCCAGCGCCGGCACCTCGCGCAGCTTGGCGAGCATCCCATCCAGCGCCGCCATGTCACCCTCTGCCGCCGCCCGTTCGTCGGGGCTGAGCGGCACCTCCTCCAGCAACCGCGTCACGGACGCCCGCGCCTCAATCGCCATCGCCTTAGCCGAGTTCTTGGGCAGGTTGAACGAGCATCCCGCGCAGGCCATGCGGTGCGGGCAAGTGCTCCAGAATGCGTTGGTGCAATAGGAGTGGCCGAGATCATAGAACTTCCACGATACACCGTCCCGGGCCGCACCGCTGAGCACGGCCTCCTGGTCAATCAGCACCCGGACCATGTGCCCCATCTGGTCGGCCTTGGCGTAGGCGCTGGCGAGCTGGGTCGGCCTGACCCGGGTGTAGTACATGGTCGATTTAGGATTGCGGTGCCCGCACCACACCATCAGTTCCTGCAATGTCATGCCCTGCGGCACGCTGGCCAGGGCCGTCACAGTCGAGGCACGCCCACGATGGCTGGTAATCCGCCCCATGCTGTCCCGCATGGGCACTCCAGCCTTGGCGCACAGCATCGGAATGATGGTGCCATTGAGAAGCGTCGTGCCTATGGGGCGCCCTCGTACTTGGAACGGCTCTGTTGCAAACCGAGGATAGGGTCGTGTGACGGCTCCGATTGGGGTTCTCCGCTCAGGCTGCTTCGAGTTCGAGCCGCTCACTGACGAACTGCATAGCTTCGGCCAACGCGGAGGCGCCGAGACCGAAGGCGCGCT
>DATFCQ010000147.1:0-2382 GCA_035252905.1 Allostellaceae bacterium
TATCGAGGCGGCCTGCTGGAGCCATGCCCGCCGCCCGTTCTTCGCTCTGGCCGATCTTGCCGAGAATGCCCGCCGTAAGAGGCAGGGCAAAACGCTGGCGGTGATCTCGCCGCTGGCGCTGGAGGCGGTCCGGCGCATCGATGCCCTGTTTGAGGTCGAACGCGCGATCAACGGCGCGAGCGCCGAGCGGCGGCGGACGGTCCGGCAGGAAGTGAGCACGCCTCTCGTTGCCGATCTCGAAGACTGGCTGCGCGCGCAGCGGCCCAAGCTGTCGCGCGGCAACGATCTCGCCAAGGCGATGGACTACCTGCTCAAGCGCTGGCCGGCCTTCACCCGCTTTCTCGATGATGGACGGATCTGCCTCTCGAACAACGCGGCGGAACGAGCGCTGCGCGGCATTGCCCTTGGCAGAAAGTCATGGCTGTTCGCCGGTTCCGACCGCGGTGGGCAGCGGGCGGCGGCGATGTATAGCCTCATCATCACCGCCAAATTGAACGATATCGACCCGCAGGCCTGGCTGGCCGACGTCCTCGCGCGCATCGCCGCGCATCCGGCCCACAAGATCGACGACCTGCTGCCGTGGAACTGGCGGCCGCGGGCGCCGCACACTCGGGCGGCGTGAGCGTGCCGGCGATCGCCGCCGTCTTCACGATCGGCTTCATCGCCAAGCAACTCGGCGAGGACGAAGACTGGCTGCACGAACTGGCGATCGACCTGTTCCCGGAGGATGGCTGCCTGTGGGTCTATGGTGTCGGCGAAGACGGCGTGCCGGCCTTCACCGAAGAGGGCATCGAGCATTTGCGACAAATCATAGCGGACGAAAAAGCCGCTGGCCGCGCACCGCCGCGGGTCAATCCGACAAAATAGCCCGGCCTGCGGTGCTCACCGCAGGGTTACGACCGAACTGCCCAGAACAGTTATTTTGAGCAGTTCCGCGGCGGGCTATTTTGCGGCGATGGCCCGCTCGCCCACCGAGACAATCCGCTTCCTCACCCTCGACGAACTCGCCCGGCTGCTCGCGGTCACGCGAGGTCATCCGCGCGATCGCGCGCTGTTCCTGATCGCCTACCGCCACGGGCTGCGCGCCAGCGAGGTCGGGCTGCTGCGCCTTGATGATCTCGATTTCCGAGCGCTGCGCCTCAGGGTCCATCGCCTGAAAGGCAGCCATTCCGGGGTGCATCCGATGCAGCCGGACGAGACCAAGGCCCTGCGGGCCTACCTGCGCGAGCGGCCCTCGCCGCCATCACCTATCCTGTTCCCGAGCAACCAGGGCGACCCGATCGCGCGGCGCACGCTCGACTGGCTGATGAAGCGCTACGCCGAGGCCGTCGACCTCCCGCCCGCGAAGCGTCATTTCCATTGCCTCAAGCACTCCATCGCCACCCACCTGCTCGAAGCCGGCGCCGATCTGCGCTTCGTGCAGGACTGGCTCGGACACAGCAACATCCAGAATACCGTCGTTTACACCTTCCTGACCGCCCGCGGCCGCGAGGAGGCGGCGCGCAAGACCTTTCTCAATCTGCCGCGCTACTGACCCGGAGGCGACACTCTCGCCACTAGCGGGAGAGCCGATCCTGCTCCGCCCTCATGCTACCACTCTGGCGCGGCCGCGATTGCTTCCCGCGTAGCGTCGGGGAGATCGGCGCGGGAGTGCCGACGAGATTGGCGACGACGCTCGGCGTGCCGCTCTCGGGCTGTCGTGCGCTTCCGGCGGCTTCCTCTCCCGGCGGCAGGAGGAAACGGGGACGGCACCGTCCCGGATCGAGACCAAGGTGTCATGCGAGCCGCATGCGGATTGCGCCAGGTCGGGAGCGATCTGACCGTTGTAGACGGCGCAGCGGACCTGGAGCAGGAGGTCGGCACCGCGCCGGCTCCATCGCATCTGCTGCGATTTGTTCATCCTGCGGTTCACGAGATAGTTGGCGGCTCCTTCGGTGATCGACGTCCCTACCCGCAGACCGGCGCGGTGCCGTTCGGCATAATTGACCAGCCACGCGCTCTGGCCCCGCAGATAGCCGTCGAACCCGAGAAGAGCGGCCCAGAATTGCCGGGCAGCGCCGTGCTTGCGCCACTGTGCCTGCTGGTCGCGATATGCGCGCATGACGCCGCGGATGCAGTCAATCGTGGCGCGCGCATTCTTGACCTTGCCATGCCACAGCCGCCAGCGCAGCCGCTCGATCGCCTCGGCGATGACCGCTTTGGCTTCACTCTGGGCCTGATCGCAGGTCGGCAAGCTCTGCGCGGCTCTGTTGCAAACCGAGGATAGGGTCGTGTGACGGCTCCGATTGGGGTTCTCCGCTCAGGCTGCTTCGAGTTCGAGCCGCTCACTGACGAACTGCATAGCTTCGGCCAACGCGGAGGCGCCGAGACCGAAGGCGCGCT
>DATFCQ010000148.1:0-3891 GCA_035252905.1 Allostellaceae bacterium
AGCGCGCCTTCGGTCTCGGCGCCTCCGCGTTGGCCGAAGCTATGCAGTTCGTCAGTGAGCGGCTCGAACTCGAAGCAGCCTGAGCGGAGAACCCCAATCGGAGCCGTCACACGACCCTATCCTCGGTTTGCAACAGAGCCCTCACCGATGCCATGACCCGTTCTCCGGCACGGCGGCTGCGAACATAGATGTTGCAGTCATCGGCGTAGCGGCAGAAGCGGAGACCCCGGCGGGTCAGTTCCTTGTCGAGGCCGTCGAGCACGAGATTGCTGAGGAGGGGTGAGAGCGGACCCCCTTGCGGGGCGCCCTCATCCACCGGACTGACCAAACCGTCCTCCATCACCCCGGCCTTAAGAAAGGCTCGGATGAGTTTGAGCACCCGCTTATCCGACACCCGCGCGGCAACTCGCGCCATCAAGCCGTCGTGATTGACCCGGTCGAAGAATTTTTCGAGATCGAGATCGACCACGACGCTGTAGCCCTCGGCGATGTAGCGCTGCGCCTGGGCCACCGCCTGGTGGGCGGATCGCCCCGGCCGGAAGCCGTAGCTGTGCTCGGAGAACGTCGGGTCCCACTGTTCCTGGAGAACCTGCAGCAGGGCTTGCTGGATCAGTCTGTCAATGACGCACGGGACGCCGAGCTTTCTGACCCCACCCTCCGGCTTGGGTATTTCGACCCGCTTGACCGGCTGCGGCTGGTAGGTTTCCGAGAGCAGCTGAGCCCGGATGTTTGGCCAGTGCTCACGCAGGTAAGCCTTGGCGTCCTCGATGGTCATCCCATCCACGCCAGGGCTGCCCTTGTTGCTGCGAACTCGTTTCCACGCTCTTACGAGATTTTCTCGGTTGCACACCTCCTCCATCAGTTGCTCTGCGCAAGCCGGGCTTTCGGGTATCGGCTTCGCCACGGGTGGTTCGGTCCCTTGGTGACCGCAAACCGGGGCTTCACCCCGGCCTTTTGGGACCAAGGCCAGCGAGTACTGGATCTTCTGCCGCGTTCCACTCATGAGTTGCCAGTCCTACTTGCCGCTCTCAATCGTTCGGGCCTTCGGCCCTCGTTTCCGGCTCGGCCTATCTGTTGCTCCGCCTTTCGGCCTTGGAGTGCCTCACTAGCCTTACCGACGACTCGACCTACTATGCCCTCTGCTGACTTCTGCCTCGCGGTCAGGCGGCCTCTCGACCGCCTCAGTCGCCTTGCGGCGACACGGGACAGATCTCCCGGGGTAAGCTCAATTGCTTTCGGCGCACAGCCGCCGGATCTACGCTTCGCACCCTTGATGGATATGGACTTCGCGATACGTTGCCCGCTCGTCCAGCGCTGGCGCCTCGTATCCGGTTCTTGTTCATCGGCTCGCACCTTTGCTCCACACTTCCTTCAGACCCCGCCTCGCGGCGGTAGCCCTTGCGCTTTGCTAACCCTTCACCTCCATCAGGTTGGGTAGAGGACTTTCACCTCCGAGCTATTGAGCATGCCCGGCACACAACGGAACGGCTACGCCGTAGGGAGTGGCGGAATCGTCTGAGGGAGCCCGGCGCGGATATCGTCTGGATCGAGACGGGGTGGTCCCGTCATCGATGAGAGAGGCACAGACGATGACGCCATTGCGTGTCCGCATGATCGAAGACATGAAACTGGCCGGGCTAGCGGCCAAGACGCAGGAGGTCTATCTCCAGGCGGTCAGCGCCCTGGCGAAGCATTACAGGAGATCGCCGGACCAGCTGAGCGAGGAAGAGGTGCGTCGATATCTGCTCGCGGTTCGGGAGAACGGCGCTCGCGGAACCTTCAAGACCTGCCACTACGGCGTTCAGTTCTTTTATCGGAACGCGCTGGGGAAGGACTGGGCGCTTTTTAAAAAAAGATCCGGCTGCCCCAGCAGAAGCGGTTGCCGCACACCCTTTCCCATGCCGAGGTCTTGCGCATTCTCGCCGGCGTCCGCAATCCGATCCACCGGGGCTGTTTCAGCCTGATCTATGCCTGCGGCCTGCGGATCAGCGAGGCTGCCACTCTTCCCGTCACTGCCATCGACAAGGCGAGTGGCCTCCTGCGGGTCATCGGCAAGGGCAACAAGGAACGCCTCGTTCCCGTGCCGAGACCAGTCCACGAGAGCCTGCGCCGAATGTGGCAGGCCCAGGATCATCGTGACCGACGCTGGCTCTTTCCCAACAGCTGGCGGACCGGCCCCGTCGCTCCCCACGTTCTGGTCCGCACCTTCGCCGAGGCTGTCAAAGCCGCGGACCTGCCCGGCAGTCGCCGGGCAACGCCGCACACCCTACGCCATGCCTACGCGACCCGGCTCTTCGAAGAGAAGGTGGACACCCGCGTCGTCCAGCGGCTTCTCGGCCACGAGAACATCGCTACCACGACGATCTAC
This sequence comes from Allostellaceae bacterium, assembly GCA_035252905.1. Classification (GTDB taxonomy): domain Bacteria; phylum Pseudomonadota; class Alphaproteobacteria; order ATCC43930; family CGMCC-115725; genus AP-15. Next base: position 2,369 of record DATFCQ010000148.1, read on the forward strand.
ACGCCTCTGACGGAACCGACGCGGGCGTCCTTGCGCAAGCTGCTCGACACGGTGATGAGCGGCTTCTGACACATGCCCGAGGTGGCGGACGTCTTCCGTCGCTTTGGGGGCAGCGACCTGGAGGCGCATGGTGCGGCGATGCTGCCCTCGCATCGGCGCGCCATCGCCGACCTCCTCGCGTGCCGGACCGAAGCGCTCGGCGGACAGCTGTGGGGCTGCGATGACTGCGGCACCCGGCTGCACGTCTTCCACTCCTGCCGTAATCGCGCCTGCCCGAAGTGTCATGGTGAGCAGACGCAGGCTTGGCTCGAACAGCGTCGGGCCGAGATGCTACCGGTTCCCCATTTCCACGTCACCGTCACCGTGCCCGAGGAACTGCGACGCGCCCTGCGCCGGCATCAGATCGACGGCTACGGCGCGCTGATGAAAACCATCGCCGGGGCGATCATTGATTTGGCCCGCGACCCGCGTTGGGTCGGCGGCACGGTCGGCGTGCTGGCCGTGCTGCACACCTGGACGCAGCGGCTCGTCTTCCACCCCCACGTTCACTGTCTGGTTACGGGCGGCGGCCTGTCCGACGACGGGATGACCTGGCATCCCGCCGGCAAAACCTTCCTGTTCCCCAACTCGGCGCTCGCCGTCCTGGCCCGCGCCCGTTTCCGCGACGCCTTCGCCAAGCTGTGCCCGGATGTCGCTCTGCCGCGCCATGTCTGGCAAATTCCGGGGGTGGTGCACATCACGCCGTGGAGCGCGGGCCAGCAGGCCGCGCTCGATGATCTCGCCCGCTATGCTTTCCGCATCGCCATCACCAACAATCGTATCCTGAGCGTCACCGACGCGGGCGTGAGCTTCCGCTACACCGACCGGGTGACCGGCCGCCGCTGCCGCGAAACCGTGTCCGGCCACGAATTCATCCGCCGCTTTCTTCAGCACGTTCTGCCGGCCGGCTTTCACAAGGTCCGCTACTACGGCCTGCGGCACGCCGCCCGCAAGCAGACAACCTGCGCAATACCCTCATGCTGGAGCAACCGGCCGCGCCACCGAACAGCCCCGCCGTCACCAATCCCTCAGAGGCCACGCCTTCGGACGGCCCCCAGGACCCGCCGCCGCGGCGCCGCTGTCCCCATTGCCAGACCGGCCATCTGACGCTCTTGCGGCAGCTGTCGCCAGCTCGACCCCAGGGGCCGTGAGCATGAGGGGTCGAGCGTCAATCACCGCCCTGCCGTCCACCCGGCGTCGCGCGCCGGTTCGATGCCGCACACCCATGGCCTGGCCCGCGGTCGGTCGAGGCCCCAAAAACCGGCCCGTCACCGCGGCCGCGCCGCTGCCCAACGCCATGTCGACGATGTTCATTGTCGCTGCCAACCCACTGGCAACATCATGGCCCCCTAGGAGCTCCTACCACTCGCGGTAGAAAACTCCATAGGGCAATCCTTCCTCTCTTCCGAGAACCAGAGGTCAGACGCGTCCGTTCAACCGAGCCTGCGCGCCCGTGAAGGGCGCGCAAACTCTGACTCGTTTTG
>DATFCQ010000149.1:0-3681 GCA_035252905.1 Allostellaceae bacterium
CGCTGCGGCCTGTGGCCGAAGCCGCCGCGCGCATCGCCGCGGCGCGCGAGGCGGCGACGCGCGCCGGGGTGCCGATCGTCGTCAACGCCCGCACCGATCTCTATCTGCGCCCGACCACTGACGAGCCGGCGCGCTTTGCCGAAACCGTCGAACGCGGCAAGGCCTATCTCGCCGCCGGCGCCGATTGCGTCTACCCGATCGGGCTCTCCGACAGGGCGACGATCGGGCGTCTCGTCGCCGCGCTCGCCGCCCCGGTCAACATTATCCTGCGTCCCGGCGCACCCTCTGCCGCCGAACTGACGGAACTGGGCGTCGCCCGCGCCAGCACCGCGAGTTCGCTGACCGTGGCGGCGATGGCCGCGATCCGCCGCAGCGCCGAGGTGCTGCGCGACACCGGTCGCGTCGAAGCGCCCGCCGGGATGCCGACCCACGCCGAGGTGCAGCGCCTGTTCAGCGACGGACTGGAATCGTAGGGCGGAAAAGCGCCGCAAAGCGGCGCGCATTCCGCCATTTTCCGCGCTCACCCCCGCCGAAAGCGCTTGCCGCGGCCGACGAGCCCCTCGCGCGGCAGGCGGACGCTCTTTTCCGCATCGGCGACGACACGGCCGATGATTTGGGCCCTCCGGTTGTGGCGGGCGAGGAGCGCCAATGCGGCGTCGGCCGCTGCGGCCGCAACGAGGACGCAGAACCCGACGCCCATATTGTAGACCTCGAACATCTCCGCCCGCTCGATCCCGCCGAGCCTCTCGATCAACCGGAAGATCGGTGGCTCGGGCGGCAGATCATCGAGCACAAAGCCGACCGGGGCGGCGACGCGCGGCAGGTTCAAAAGCCCGTCGCCGGTAATGTTGACGAGCGCCTTGACGCCGGGGACGGCGGCGAGGAGATCGAGGATCTCGCGGACATAGATCGCGGTCGGGCGCAACAGTTCTTCGCCCAAGGACACGCCAAGATCGGCAGAGACGTGGCCGACCGGGAGCCGCGCCCGCTCGAACAGGACATGACGCGCCAAGGTCATGCCGTTGGCGTGGATGCCGGTGCTGGCAAGGCCGATCACGACGTCGCCGGGGACGAGGTCGCTGCCGGTCACGATCCGGTCGAGCGCCACCGTGCCGACCGCCATGCCGACGAGGTCGAAGCCGCGCACGCTGTCCTTGAGCTGGGCGATCTCGCCGCCTGAGATCGAGATCCCCGCCTGTCGCGCCCCCTCGGCCAGCCCTACGGCGAGCGCGCCGAGCCTCTCCGCGTCGGCGCGCTCGACCGCGATATAGTCGACCAGGGATAAGGGCCGCGCCCCGAGGCAGATCAGATCGTTGACGTTCATCGCCACGCAGTCGATGCCGATCGTGTCGTATCTGCCGGTCATCTCGGCGATCACCGATTTCGAGCCGACCCCGTCGGTGCACAAGGCGAGGCCCTGACCGCTGCCCAGATCGATGACGTTGGCGAAATAGCCGATCGGCAATTGCACCGCGCCGACGCCGGTTGTGGGCCAGGTGCCGGCGATCGCGGCGACGATCCGGTCGAGCCCCGCTTGCGCCTCGGCGATGTCGACCCCGGCGGCTTTGTGCTGGTCCTGCTGCTGATTGTGTCCGGCCATCGGCGTCTCGCCCCTCTCACGCGCTCCATCGCATGCCCGTCCTCCGCTCTTTACGCTTCGACGGCGCCGGCCGTCCCGCATAAACTGCGGCCGCACCAGCAGGAGGAGCGCCCATGACCACCCCGCAACTGCGCCCGCTCGGCGCCGCGCTCGGCATGGAAGCCGAGGGGATCGATCTGTCGCAGCCGCTCGACGATGCGACGTTCGCCTGGATCGCGCGTGCCTTTGCCGAACACCCGGTCCTGGTGTTCCGCGACCAGCATCTGGGCGCCGCCGATCTCGCCGCGTTCGGACGGAGGTTCGGCCGGCCGCGGCCGCACTCGCTGGTCAGCTATCGCCATCCCGATCACCCCGAAGTCTCGTGGCTGCGCAATGTCGATGCCGGCGGCAACATCGACTGGTACGGGGTGAAGCGCGCCACCGACTGGCATACCGACTCGACCTATGAGGAGGAACTGCCCCTGCTCGCAATGCTGCACGCGCTCGAAGTGCCGGGGGAAAAGGGCGGAACGCTGTTCGCCGACATGCGCGCCGCCCACGACGCCCTCTCGGCGGCGATGCGCGAGCGCCTCGCCGGGCTCGTCGGGTTGCACGGCCGTACCGACGGCCCCGCCGGAAAGCGCCTCTACACGCCGGACGAGGACAAGCGGATGACCGACCGGGACTATCCCGAGCAGCCGCGCCCGGCGATCATCCCTCATCCCGTGACCGGCCGCCCGATCCTGTTCGTCAACCCGATGCACACCCACGGCTTTGTCGGCATGGCGCAGGACGAGGCGTGGCGGCTGATCGAGGAATTGGCCGCACACGCAACCCAAGACCGTTTCACCTATTACCATTCCTGGCGGGTCGGCGACCTGGTGATGTGGGACGAGCGGGCGACGATGCACCGCGGCGCCGGCGACTACCGGCCGCAGGAGCGCCGCATCATGCTGCGCACGATCGTCTATCCGAATTAGCGGCGACCTGCGCCCTCACCCACCAGCCCTGCGGGCTGGTCCCCCCTCTCCCGCATTGCGGGAGAGGGGGCCTCGCCCTTCGAGACGCCGCCTTGCGGCGGCTCCTCAGGACAGGCGTGAGGCGGGTGAGGGCGCCGGCGACGGAACTCTTGCTGGCATCACCGGAGATCGGAGAGGATGAAAATCGACGAGGCCGTCAACATCGAAGACCTGCATCGGATGGCGAAGCGCAGATTGCCGCGCATCGTGTTCGATTTTATCGAGGGCGGGGTCGAGGACGAGCGCGGTCTTGCGCGCAACGAGGAGGCATTTCGCAAGCACCGGCTGTTGCCGCGCTATCTCGTCGACGTGTCGGTGCGCGATCAGTCGCAGACGATCTTTGGCCGCAGCTTTTCGAGCCCGTTCGGCATCTCGCCGACCGGCACGGCCGGCCTGTTCCGCCGCAACGCCGATCTGATGCTGGCCGCGGCGGCCGCCGAGGCCAATATTCCCTACATCATGTCGGGCGCTTCGAACGCGGCGATGGAAGAGGCCGCGCGCATCGCCCCGAACCATACCTGGTATCAGCTCTATGCCGCCCGCGACGGCGCGATCTCGCAGGACATGGTGCGCCGTGCCGCCGATCTCGGCCTCGCCGCGCTGGTCCTGACCGTCGACGTGCCGGTGCGGCCGATGCGCGAGCGCAACATCCGCAACGGCTTCGGCACAATGCGCAAAGGCGGCGTCGTCGAGGCGCTGAAACTGAAGCCGGGGATCCTGCTTGAAGCGCTGACCCACCCCCTCTGGGTCGCGGATTACGTGCGGCACGGCGGCGCGCCGACGCTCGGCAATTGGGTGCCCTATGCCGACGGCGACCCCGGCCCGGGCGGCACGGCCGCGCTGTTCCAAGAGAACACGCCGGCATACGCCCAGACCTGGCGCGAATTGGAAAAATACCGGCGCCTGTTCCCGCGCAACCTGGTCGTGAAGGGCGCCATGAACCCGGCCGACGCGCTGCGCGCGGCCGAGATCGGCTGTGACGGCGTCATCGTCTCGAACCACGGCGGACGCCAGCTCGATCAGGCTCCGGCCTCGCTCGACGTATTGCCGGCGATCCATCGTGCGGTCGGCGACCGGATGACC